>JAFSUH010000164.1 GCA_017445365.1 Kiritimatiellia bacterium
CGCGCGCGTCGGCGCCGCGCGCCGGGAAGCGGCCGGGGCCGCGGCCTCCCCCGACGCGGAATGCAACTGGTTCCTCGCGGTTTCGTTCCCGGCGTCGCAACTTCGCATCCTCCCGTACAACCGCGTGGTCCGCGACTTGAACGGCCGGACGCCGGAGGAATTTTTGGCCGAAGTCGCCAAGCGCTTCCGCGTGACGGAAGACGCGCCCGACGCGCCGTCGGCGCCGCGGCACGTTTCGATGCGCCTCGCGGGCAGGTGGTACGGTCTTGCGTGGGACGAAGACCCCGCGGCGAGCCCCGTCGAACGCCTCGATGTCGCGCGGCTCCAGAAGGACCTGCTCGCCCCCGTCCTCGGCATCGAAGACCCGCGGCGGGACGAGCGCATCCGGTTCGTCGGCGGCATCCGCGGGACGAAGGAACTGGTGCGGCTCGTGGCGGAGGAAGGCTTCGCGGTCGCTTTCTCGATGCATCCGGTGACGCTGGAGCAGCTGATGGACATCGCCGACGCGGGCGAAATCATGCCGCCGAAGAGCACGTGGTTCGAGCCGAAGCTCCGCACGGGCCTTCTGACCCACGTCCTGTAATCCCACGCGGAGGAACGTTCCCATGAAAACGGTCAAAATCATCGGTTGCGGCGGATACGGCGGGCTCGGGCTGATCGGCCTCCTCCTCCGCCATCCCGGCGTCAAGCTCCAGACCCTCGTCGCGTCCGCCGAGACCGGCAAGCCCATCTCCGCGCTTTACCCGCACCTCGCGGGCTTCTGCGACCTTCCCGTCTTCGCCCCGGACGACCCGGAGGCGGCCGAACCCGCCGATCTCGTCTTCTTCGCGACGCCCGACGGCGTGGGCCAGCGCGGCGCCGCCGCGGAACTCGCCCGCGGAAGCAAGGTCGTCGATTTTTCCGGCGATTTCCGATTCACCAGCGCGGAAGACTACGCGGAGTACGCCCGGCGGCTCGGCAAACCCGAAACGCACGCGGCGCCGGAACTCCTCGCCGAAACGGTGTACGGCCTTCCCGAAACCAACCGCGCCGCCTACCGCCCCGACCAGCGGCTCGTCGGCAACCCCGGCTGCTTCGCGACGAGCTGCCTTTTGGGCGCCGCGCCCGCCGTCGCCGCGGGGCTCGTCGATCCGGACAGCCTCCTCTTCGACTGCAAGAGCGGCATTTCCGGCGCGGGGAAGAAGCCGAACGCCGCGCACCACTATCCCGCGCGCTACGACAACATGAACGCGTACAAGCTCGCCGGCCACCAGCACGTGATGGAAATCGAGCGCAACCTCGCCGACTTCAACGGCGGGAAAACGCCCAAGGTGCTGATGACCACGCAGGTCGTCCCGCTCTGCCGCGGCATCCTGACGTGCGTGTACGGCACGCTCGCCGAAGGCGCGACGCGGGAAAAGGTGCTTGCGGCGTACCGCGATTTCTACGCGGGAGCGCCCTTCGCCCGCGTGTACGGCCGGGAGACTCCCGTGGGCACGGCGACCGTGCGCGGGAGCAACTGCTTCGCCGTCACCGCCGACGCGGACGAGCGGACGGGGAAGCTCCGCATCGTCTCGCACATCGACAACCTGATGAAGGGCCAGTCCGGCGCCGCGGTGCAGAACATGAACATCCTCCTCGGCTTCCCCGAAACGACGGCGCTCGCCTTCCCCGGCGACTATCCCTAATCCCCACGAAGCGGAGCTTCGCGGGGACCCCGCGACGCAGCGGCCTGCCGCCGCATTCGACGGCTTTCGATGGCTTTCGATAGCCATCGGAGCGGATGCTGACACTCCTCGGCGTTATTCCCGGACGGCGCGGAGGAAGGGGTTGTGCGCGCGTTCTTCGGCGAGGGTCGTGGACGGGCCGTGGCCGGGATAAACGGTCGCGTCGCCGTCCAGCCACGCGAGGCGGCCCAGGCTTTCGAGGAGCGTCTCCCAGTCGCCGCCGGGAAGGTCGGTGCGGCCCGCGGAGCCCGCGAAGAGCGTGTCGCCGGTGAAGAGCACCCCGGCTTCCGCGAGCCGCCAGACGACGCCGCCCGGCGTGTGGCCCGGCGTGCGGAGCACGTCGAAGTCCATCCCCGCGAGGGAAAGCGGCGTCCCTTCGCTTGGCGGGGCAAGCAGCGGCGAGGACGGCGGCGGGGCGGCGGGCGGCGGGTAGCCCGGCAGTTTGTTGAGCGCCGTGAACGCCCAGCGGGCGTCTTCCTTCGCGAGATACACGGGCGCGGGGTGGCGGGCGGCCAGTTCCGCGACGGCGCAGACGTGGTCGCCGTGGCCGTGGGTGAGGAGATACGCCGCGGGGACGAGCTTCCGCGCGTCGAGGATGCCGAGGAGTTCTCCGGCGTCGGCGCCCGGATCGACCAGGACGCATTCGCCGGCGCCTTCGCGCCAAACGAGGTGGCAGTTGGTTTCGTACGCCCCGACGGGTCGGGTGAGGATGCGGATGTCGCTCATGGCGGCGAGCCTACCCGCGGGCGTCGGGAAAAGGCAAGCCGCATTGGCACGCCGGACATCCGCGCGGAACGGACGGAAGGCGTTTTCGCGGGGGCGGAGCGGAAAAAACGTCCGCGGGCGGGAAGGGGGAACCGGAGCCGAAACCCTTGCGTTTCCGGAAAAAAGCGGCGGGAACGCGCGGAAAGCGGAACGTTTTGCGCGCGCCGGGGGCAAAAAGGGGCTTGCTTTCCCAAGGTCATTGAGTAGATTGCGCGCACGTTTGACGGGGAAACCCGCTCGAACTTTCCTGCCGTCTCCCGCTTCCCGCGGGGGCATTCCCAAGGAGAAACCATGAAAAACGCCAAGAAAGAAACCCCCGCCAAGAAGACCGCCGCCAAGGCCGCCCCCGCCA
>JAFSUH010000165.1 GCA_017445365.1 Kiritimatiellia bacterium
CCGTTGCCGCCCCGGCCCATCTGGAAGGGAACTCTTCCCACGCAACCGGCCATGTCCCGACATCCTGCACGAACGGGTCGTTTCCCGGCGTGATGCGGCGGAACGCGTTCCGGGCGATTTCCGCCCGTTCCGCCAAATCCTCTTCGCCCAGCACCACCCCCGCATCCCATCCTTCCTCCTGCCGGTCCGCCTCCCCGCCAAAACCGGTCCGGGCCGGCAAGAAAAGCACCAACAGGGCCAAGGCCTTTTTGTGAAAATGCTTTTTCATGAAACCTTTTGGAGGAAGAAGGAATGAAAACGGTTGCTTGATTCCAAACAGAGCAATTTCCGCCCATTCGGTCAAGCGGGAAAGGCCTTCCCTTCCCTGCGCCTCCTCCCCTTCTCCCAATCCTGTCCAGCCTGTAAATCCTGTCGAAAACTCCCTGTATCTCCGAGGCTCCGCGCCTCTGTGCGAGAGAGCTTTGCATCCTTTGCGGGGTGGAGTTTTTCAATGCCGGCGAAACGGTTTTCAATGGCATTCCAGGTCCCGTCCTTCCTCTTCCATCCTGTCCCTCCCGCGCCTCCCGGGAGTTGCGCGGAGGCGCCGCCGCGAAGCAACGTGCCTCCGGCACTTGGCGGCGGGGAAGGGAGGGAGTAGGATGGGACCATGTTTTTCGACACGCATGCCCACTTGGACGCTTTCGCGGCGGACGGCTCGCTCGAGGCCGTCGTCTCCGCGGCACTCGCCGCGCGCGTGTCCCGCCTCGCCGCCATCGGCGGCTCCCCCGCGGCCGACGACTTCGCTTTCGCCTTCGCTTCCGCGCATCCCGGATTCGCCGTCGCCACCGCCGGGCTCGACCGCGACCAGATCGGCTCGGCCGATTTGCCCGCGCTCCGCGAACGCGCCTCCCGCGACGCCGTCCGCGCCATCGGGGAGTTCGGCCTCGACTACCATTACGGACCCGACACCCGCCGCGAACAGCGCGCGCTCGCGGAGGGGCAGCTGGAGCTGGCGCTCGCTCTCGCGAAGCCCGTCGTCTTCCATTCGCGCGACGCGACGGAAGACACGCTCGCGGCGCTGGGAGAGTTCTCCCGACAGTGGCACGCGAACGGCTTCCCCGGGCCCTGCGGCGTCCTCCACTGCTTCACGCTGGACCGCGCGACGGCGGAAACGTTGATGTCCCTTGACTTTTTCGTCAGTTTTTCCGGCATCCTCTCGTTTCTCAACGCCGATCCCCTGCGCGAAGTCGCGCGCGCGCTTCCGCTCTCCTCCCTCCTGGTCGAAACGGACTCCCCCTACCTCGCGCCGCGGCCGCACCGCGGGCGGCGGAACGAACCGAAGTTCGCCGCGCGCGTCGCGGAAGTCCTCGCGGAAACCCGCGGCGAGCCGCTCGAAGCCGTCGCGAGCGCCACTTTCGCCAACGCCTGCACCCTCTACCGAATCCAACCCAACCAAGGAACCGAAACATGACATCCAATCCCTCCTACGCCATCGGCATCGACTTCGGCGGCACGTCCGTCAAACTCGCCCGCGTCCTCCCGGACGGCACCATCGCCGCGCGCGCCGTCTTCGACACGACCCCCGGCGTCGAAAGCTGGCTGGACGCGGTCGAAGCCGCGCTCGTTCCCCTGCGCCAGGGGGCGGAAGGCGAGTGCATCGGCGTGGGCGTCGGCGTGCCCGGTTTCGTCGATTTCGACCGCGGGTTCATCCACGACCTCACCAACGTCCCCGGCTGGACCGCCGTCCCGCTCGCGGAAAAGATCCGCGCGCGTTTCGGCCTTCCCGCCGTCATCGAAAACGACGTCAACGCCATGGCCGCGGGCGAATGCGCCTTCGGCGCGGGCAAGGGGCTCAAGAACGCGGTGTTCATCACGCTGGGCACCGGCGTCGGCGGCGGCATCCTGATCGACGGGAAAATCTACCGCGGCGCCTTCTCGATGGCGGGCGAACTCGGGCACGTTTCCATCGACAAGGACGGCATCGCCTCGCCGATGGGATTCGGCGGGGTCGAGCAGTACGTCGGCAACGCCAAGATCGCCGCCTACGCGCTCTCGCGCATCGACGCGGGCGAGGACGGCGCGGCCATCCTGCGGCAGGCAGGCGGCCGGCGCGGCGCGGTGACGCCCAAGGCCGTCGCGCTCGCGGCGCAGGAGGGCGACCCGCTCGCGAAGTCCGTTTTCGACCACGTGGCCGACTGCCTCGCGACGATGATCGCGTCGGTCTCCTACGTCCTCCAGCCGGAAGCCTTCATCATCGGCGGCGGCGTCTCCAACGCCGGCGACATCCTCTTCGCCCCCTTGAACGCGCACCTGGAGCGCCGCCTTTCGGCGCACTTCTTCCCGCGCCTGAAGATTTTGCGCGCGGCCCTCGGCAACGACGCCGGGGTCATCGGTTGCGCCGCGCTCGCCTCCCACCTCGCTTGAGAAAGGCCCGCCCATGGAAGATGCCATCCTTTCCGTCTCCACGCCCGGCGTCGATGCGGCCGCGCTGGTCGCCTCCATCCGCGAATCCGTCGCGAAGAAGGCGGCCGCGGGTGCGTACGATGACGCGCGCGTCGCCGTCGCCGAGCGGACCAACCTCCTCGCCCTGCAGGGCGACGGGGATTTCATGGAATTTTTCCTCCATTCCTTGCGCCAAAGCGTCTTCGTGGACATCGGCGACATCGAAATCCAGGAAAAACGCCGCTTTTTCACGGGATTCTTCGTCAAGCTCAAGAAGGGGATCTGGGCGCTGCTCAGGTTCTACACGTATCGCCTCTGGAGCCAGCAGAACCAGACCAACGGCATCCTGGTGACGGCCCTGGAAGGCCTCTGGGAGAAATCCAAGGCGCGGGAAGCGGAACTCGTCAAGCGCATCGAAGCGCTGGAGAAACGTCTCGATGGGCGCCCCTAGCCGCATCGCGTTCGTCTGCCCGCGCTGGCCGGGGGAAGGCGCCGTGGGCGGGGCGGAGACGCTCCTCAAGGCCCTCGCGCGCCGCGCCGCGGCGGGCGGGGCGGAGGTGACGTTCCTGACCACCTGCGCGGCCAGCCACCACACGTGGGAGAACGCGCGGCCCGCGGGCGACGCGGAGCTGGAAGGGCTGCATGTCAAGTTCTTTCCGGTTTCGCCGCGCGACGCGGGGCGCTTCGCCGCCCTCAACGGGCGCATCGGCCGGGGCGGGCGGCTTTCGCCGGACGAGGAGAAGGCGTGGTGGGCGAATGGCGTGAGGAGCGACGAACTCGTCGAACACCTGAAGCAGGCGGATTACGATCGCGTCGTCACCGGACCGTACCTTCTGAGCCTCACGCGCGACGCGGTTTTCGCCGCGGGGCGCGACCGCATCCGCATGGTCCCCTGCCTGCACGACGAGCCGTTCGCGCGGCTGGCCGGGGTGGCGGAGATGTTCCGCGCCTGCGGCAAGTGCCTCTTCAACGCGGAGGGGGAGCGGCAACTGGCGCAGCGGCTTTTCGGCGCGGACGGCGCGCGCGGGGACGTGGTGGGGATGGGGATGGACGACTTCGCGTGCGACGCGGCGGGCTTCCGCGCGCGGCACGGGATCGACGCGCCCTTCCTCCTCTATTGCGGGCGGCGGGAGCCGCTCAAGGGGACGCCGCTCATTTGCGACTACCTCGCCGCCTTCCGCTCGCGGACGGGCAGGGACCTGCGCATGGTGTTCACGGGGACCGGCGAAATCGAGTGCCCCGCCAAGATCCGGCCTTTCGTGACGGACCTGGGCTTCGTGGACGAGAAGGAGAAGCACGACGCGATGGCCGCCTCCCTCGCGTTCTTCCACCCCTCGCGGCTGGAGAGTTTCGGCATCGTGCTTTTCGAAAGCTGGCTCGCGGGCCGGCCGTGCCTCGTGCGCGACCAAAGTCCGGTGCTCAAGGCGCAGTGCCGGGCCTCCAACGGGGGGCTCTGGTTCCGGCACTACGCGGACTTCGAGGAAGAAGTGCTGCTGTTGCTGGACAAGCCGGACGTCGCGGACGCCCTGGGCGCGGCGGGGCGGACGTTCGTCCTGCGCGAATACGCGTGGGAGGCCATCGACCGCAAGTTCCGCGCCGCGATGCTCTGAGCCCCCGGGATTCCGCATCGCGCGGCGCTGGGGGGAGGCGCTTCCGCCGCCGTGTGTCGTTCTGCATTGCGCCCAAGGGCGCAAAAGGCAAGAATGGGGCGATGAAATTTTGCCGCTTCCTCCTCCCCGTCCTGCTTTCCGTCCTTGTGTCCGCCTCCCTTCCCGCCGCGGAAACGCCCGTCGACCTCGGCGACGGCGACCGCGTGCTGGTCGTCTCCGCCCATCCCGGCGACGAAATCCTCGCCTGCGCGGGACTTTTGCAGGAAGCGAACGACCTCGACCTGCCCGTGCAGGTCGCCTGCCTGACGGGCGGCGAGCCCGACGAGTTCTTCTCGTACTTCGTCCCCGGCCGCAAGCCGCGCAACGAACCGCTGTCCCGCCGGCTGCGCCGGGCGAGCGAACGGCGCAACTGCGTGCTCGACGCCGCCGCGGTGCTGGGGCTGCCGGAAGAAGCGTACGTCTTTTGCGGCTATCCCTCCGGGGGGCTGGCGACCCTCTGGCGCGAGGTCTGGCGCGAAGCCCCCGGCTGGGTGTCGCCCCGCCAACGCGCCCAAACCCCCGCGTACGACGTGCGCACGCCCTCCGCCCCGTTCACGGCGCTCTCGGTCCTCGCGGACGTGGAAGGGGTGCTCCGCGATTTCGCCCCGACGCACCTTTTCGTCCCCTCGCCGCTGGAAGCCTCCGAAGACCACCGCGCGGCCTACGCTTTCGTCCGCGCGGCGCTGCTCGACCTCGCGCAGGAGGGACTCCGCCCGCGCGTGTACACGTTTTTCGTCCACGCCGCCGGCTGGCCCGCCGCGCGCGCGGACGCCGACGGCCCCCTCGACCCGCCGGAAGGCGAGGCCGACCGGCTCGCCGAGGCG
>JAFSUH010000166.1 GCA_017445365.1 Kiritimatiellia bacterium
CGCGACGGCGGGGGGTGCGGGGTCCGGGGTCCCGAGGAGGCGCGCGGCGAGGAGGGCCATGAGGTGCGCGGCGGCCGGGGAAGGGAGGGGCGGAACGTGGGCGAAGGCGGCGCCGCAGGGGGCGAGGACGACGGCGGGGATGCCGGAGGGGCGCCCGGAGGCGTCGAGCCAGCGGGCCAGGGTTTCGGCCGGGGGCTTGGGATGGGGCGGGAGGAGGGACGTGGTGGCGTGGGGGACGACGAGGGGGGCGTCGGCGGGCGGGACGTCGAGGGCGAAGGCGGTGACGGGGGTTTCGCGGTAGGGGCCGAAGGTGCAGGAGAGGAGGGAGGCGAGGCTGGGCGCGGACTGGTAGAAGGTGACGAGCTTTCCGCCGTCGGAGACCCAGGCGCGGAGCTTGGCCAGCTGGGGCGGGGTCAGGGTGGGGGCGTAGGGGAGGAAGAGGAGGGCGTACGGGGAAAGGGCGTCGGAGGAGAGGGCGGTGTCGGCGACGAGGTCGTGGGCGAGCCCGGCGCGGGCGAGGGTGGCGGAGAGGCGGCGGGCCATGGCTTCGGCGAAGCCGGCTTCGCCGCGGGCGGTCGCGTCGGAGGATTGGAGGACGGCGATGGTGGCGGGAGGGGCGAGAGTCGCGGAGCGGATGGTGAGGACGCCTTTCGCGGGGCCGCGGTTCCAGAGGGAGAGGCGGACTTCGGTGGCGCGGGCGGCTGGGCCGGGACGCCCTTCGGGCGCGAAGGCGGCGAGCGGGAGGCGGAGGGGGAAGGAGGGAGGGTACGGGGTTTCGGCGGAGAGCCAGCCGTCGCCGGAACGGAGGTGGACGGTGAGGGCGGGGAGGGGACCCGCGGAGGAAGCGAAGTCGGCGTCGAGGACGAGCGCGGCGGGATTGGCGGCTGTGGGCGGCGGCAGGGGGAGGTCGAGAAAGACGCGGTCGGGCTCGGTGGCGCTGGTGAACTGGTAGGGGAGCGTTTCGGCGGCGGGGACGGCGACGGCGGGGAGAAGGAGCAGGAAAAGGGCGGCGCACAGGCGGCGGAGGGAGGTCATGGAAAGGCGGGAAGAAAGCGGGGTCGGCATGGGAAAGAGGAGTCTAGCCGGGACGGAGGGCCATGCACAATCCAGAATGCCCAGGGGAGACATTGAAAAGAGAGTTTTTCGGACAGGATTTGGAGGATTGTCAGGATTGGGGAAGGGTGTCCAACACGAAGGAAGCAAAGAGGTACAAAGGACTTGAAAGAAAATCTTTTTTGAAAGGAGTGCGAGATTACGGGAATTCGGCGAAGGCGGAGAGGGGCCGCGCTTCGGCGCGGCCGGAAAAACACGCGAAATTCGCGAAGGTCGCGAAGGGTTGGAACATTGAAGGTCATTGAACCCCGCCAAGGCGGGCATTGAAAAATTCGAGCCACAAAGGGCGCAAAGGACGCAAAGAAAATTTTCCCGCAGAGACGCAGGAGGCGCAGGGAATTTTTGGACAGAATTGTCAGGATTTTGAGCCCAGCCCAAAGGGCCCGTTTCCCCGTAATCTCGCACGCCGTTCCGTTCCACCCACGGCCGCCAGCCGCGCCCGAGGGCATTTTGCCAACCCTTGGCAAAACGAGAACCGGCGGCGGAATGGCGGCTTGCAACGGGGCGGGGCGAAAGGGCAAGATGCAGGGGTGACGGGCCGTTCCCGGCGGACGGCCGCCAAAACACCCCACCAAGGACCCATCCCAGACCCCAACCACCCCGAACAGTCCAACTTCGCTTTCTGCAAGCAGTCGTTCTATCTGAATCCTAGGAACATTCGTCAAACGACACGTGCACAAAGGGCGCGTATTCCGCGAACCTCTTTCCGTGTTTTTGACGAGGGCCATTTTCCTAGGAGCCTAGATAGAGGATATGGGAAGAGGCTTTTTTCATGAAGGTCTTTTCCCGGCAGGATGCCCGGACGGAAAGTACCCGAAAACATGAAAAGCGTGCAAACTGTGATTTCCGTAGCTTTGGAAAGGATACGGCTGTTGGCGTTGGTACTGCTTTCGACTCTGTGGACGTTCGGATGGAGTCAAAAGGCGATGGCGGGCAATGAATATATAATAGAAGTTCCTGCCAGTGGAGACATGACCCGGATCAACATGAAAACCAAAACCTCGTTGAACAGCGGGACATATGTGACATATACATTTTCCTATTACGGAACGGGTGTTTTGCAAGAGGACTGGATTACTGGAGTATGGGCTTATGGGCTCGTTACAGGCGTAAGCGGAACGGTCGATCCAAACGGCGTTTCCACGTACAACGCCCAAAAATCTCTCCGTGCAGCGGGTACGCCCGTCGTAATGTACGAGAGATACGGCAATCCGATACAGCTTTGGGCAACTTGTTCGAAAAACACTGGAGGAGCAAGATCTTTCAGAGGAAGATTGAATAACTACGGCGATTATTTAACCATCAAACAGGCTGCTTATGAGGGCGAGGAAGACGGCGATAACACCCTAGAAACGATTCCTTTGAAGTTTTCCGCTGAGGGGGAAGAAAGGTTTTTGAAAACAGATTATGCAAACATTTCTTTCTCCGATTGGGTTTTGGATGGAAGTTCATGGGTACATCTCGTTCTCTACGGGAGTCCTATCAACGGCTACTATGTTCGAATTGACGAAAATACAAACTTTACCAATAGAACAGCCTCCATGTGGCTTTATAGGAATGGGAACGTATTGAAAACCTACAACATCTCGCAAAGTGGAGCCACAACGGGCTCCGTTCCATCCATGCCGACAGTGAAGATTGCCACGCGAGAGAACTATGCGAATCCAAACACCATTACTGTAACTTGGACGGGGGGAACTGGGGCAACAAGTTTCAACCTCTACCGGGCGTGGACAAATGGACTGCCCAGCGCAGCATACAAGACTGGCGTGACATCTCCATATATAGATACGAATGCGACGCCAGGGATGAAGTATTACTATTGGGTGGAGGCAAAAAATGCGGCAGGATCGACATTTAGCGAATCTGATTGGGGAAATCGGGCAATCGTTCTGGAGGCATCTCCCGCCTCGCTGGTATCGGCCCGGACCGGAGAAACGCATCAAGTTTCGGTCACCGGGAGCGACATCTCGTGGATGGCGGAAACGGATGTCTATTGGATACACTTTTACTGGGGAAGCGAGGGGAGTGGAAACGGGACAATTCAATTCGAGACTGGCGAGAATTTTGGGGAGAATTCGCGGACGGGAACTGTAACGATAACAGCGGGGGGAAGAAGCGCGGCCTTGGGTTTTGGTTTTTCAAAGAGTGTGACCATCACCGTAACACAAGAGGGGGGGACGATAGCCGTCCCGATTCCTCCGATGAGCGTGAGCGCGACAACGACCCGGACGGACGGAATCCAACTGACGTGGAGCGGCGGGTCTGGCGCGACTTCGTACAACGTGTGGCGCGGGACGACCACAAATCTGGCCAATGCCTCTAAAATCAAGACGGGGGCGAGTTCTCCGTACACCGATGCTTCCTCCGCTTTGGTGGCGGGCACGCGGTATTATTACTGGATCGAAGCCGTTGGATCTGGTGGGTCGGCGTATAGTGGATGCGACTGGGGCATAAAGGTTGCGCCAACGCCAACCCTCACCTCGTTGACCATTGGCGGTGCTTCGGATGTGGCGGCCGGCGCGGGAACCCAGTACGCATGCACCGCGAACTGGAGCGACGGCAATCAGACGACCGTAACCACGTCCGCCACTTGGAGCATCGATGCCGGGAGTACATACGGGGACATCGGGTCCACCGGCTATTTCACGGCCTACTCGACAAGCACGGGGGGAGACGTGGTCCTCCGGGCCGCATACGGCGGCAAATCCGCGACGAAGGCCGTCCATGTCGCGGCGGCGGTCCAGACGGTTCCGTTGCCGACGGCGCTGGACAACAGTTCCTTGAACTTCACGACCGGCGGCGACGCGTCCTGGTTCGGGCAGACCTCCACGGCGCACGACGGAGTGGATTCAGCCCGGAGCGGCCTCATCGGGCATTCGGAGTCCACGTGGCTGGAGACAACGGTGTCCGGGCCGGGAATCCTCTCCTTCTGGTGGAAGGTTTCGAGCGAAGCAAGCTGGGATGTCCTGAAAGTTGCCGTGGACGGGACGGTGGATTCATCCATCAGCGGTTCCGACGGCGGGTGGGAGCGGAAAAGCCTTTCCATCGCATCCGGGGCGCACACCGTGCGCTGGACCTACTCCAAGGATGGCAGCGTGACGAACGGCTCCGACTGCGCATGGGTGGACCAAGTCTCTTTCACGGCGGACACGTCGAGCCGCGTCGGGACCCCGGCGGTTTCCGCTTCGGGAACCCAAACCGGCGTGGAATTGGTTTGGGGAGAGGTGACCAATGCGACGGGATTTGCGGTTTGGCGCGCGGAGAGCGCAAGCGGAACCCGGACGCAATTGTCCAGCCGCGTGACCACCAACACGGTCGGCATGTATACCACCGTCGACGGGCAGTTCACGTACGTGGAGAGCCGGAGCTATTCGGCCACGGACGCCACGGGGACGCCCGGACAGGACTACTGGTATTGGGTCGTGGCGAGCAATGCGACCTCTTCCGCCACCAGCAGCGCCGCCACCGCCTGGCGACGGGTGGCGCTGTCCGTTTCGCCCGGGACGCTGGTCGTTCCGTCCGGCGGAGGGACGGGGATGGTGGCGGTGACGGCCAACACCGCGTGGCGCGCTTCGGGCGGAAACGGGTGGATTTCGTTCGCAACGGCTTCGGGCAACGGCAACGGGACTTGCACGTTCCGGGTCGATGCGAACACGGAGACGGCGGACCGGGTGGCCGCCGTCATCATCGAGGCGGGCGCGGGAACGGCGCATCCGGCAACGGAAACCGTCACCGTGACGCAGGAAGGATTCCGGTTCGCCATCGGGGGCTTTGCGATGGACATGGAAAACGGGCTGGTCTGGTTGCGGTTTTCGGGAACGAAGGGAACGGCGTACCGGGTGGAGCGGGTGCGGAATTTCGGCGGGACGTGGGCGACGGCGTTGTCGTTCACGGCGACGAACGATGGCGTCAACGAGGTGAACGCGAGCATTCCGGGCAAGTGGGATACGGGCTTCTTCCGCTTGGCCACCGATGCAACCAACGCGACCGTCTCCCCGGAGGTGCCGGCCAACACGGCGACGGGCCTGTATCTGGTGGTGGACTTGAGCGGGGGGCCCGACGCCGCGAACTATCCGGTGAGCTGCCTCGACACCGAGCCGCAAGGCGGCTGGCCGGATGAATACAAAACCGCGAAGCTCGTCCTCCGGCGCATCAACCCGGGGACGTACACGATGGGGTGCGAGACCACGGAAGTCGGCTACACCGGCACCGAAGCGGTTCCGCACGAGGTGACCATCACGCAACCGTTCTACATTGGCGTCTTCGAGGTGACGCAGAAGCAATGGGAACTTGTGATGGGGACGAAGCCCAGCTACTTCTCGAATGCGTCGTGTTACGAAAAACGCCCGGTGGAAGAGGTCTCGTGGAACATGATTCGCGGGACCTCTTCGACGTGCAACTGGCCGACGACCTCGGAAGTGGACGCGACGAGCTTCCTGGGCAAGTTGCGGGCGAAGGCCGTGGGCGGGCCGGGGCTTTCCTGGGACCTGCCGACGGAAGCGCAATGGGAATACGCGTGCCGGGCGGGAACGACCAAGGCGCTCAACAGCGGCAAGGATTTGACGGGGACAAGCGAGTGCGCGAACATGGCGGAGGTCGGGCGGTATTGGTACAACTTCCCTTCGGGAAACACGTCGTTTTCATCCGGCTCGGCGACAGACGCCGGGACGGCGGAAGTGGGTAGCTACCTCCCGAACGCGTGGGGGTTGTACGACATGCACGGAAACGTGTGGGAATGGTGTTTGGATTGGTACGCGTCGAGTTTGGGGACGGCGGCGGTGACGGATCCGACGGGAGCCACGTCGGGCTCGTACCGGGTGACACGGGGCGGCGGCTGGGCCAGCTACGCGCAGTGCTGCCGGTCGGCCTACCGCGGCAACGACTACCCGTCCTACTTCAACATCGACTACGGGTTCCGGCTCGCCTGCGTTCCCGGGCTGTGAGGATTCACCGGGTTTCCGCGGGGAAGGAAGGAGCAAGCCGGGAGCAAGCATGAAACGAGCGGAGCGAGGAGCGGGGAAGGAACAAGCACGCGGAGCGCGCTTGTTCCCGCCCCGCGGAGGACCGACCGGAGCCGTCTCCGTCACGGTCCCGCAAAAGTTCGCCACACCCCTTTGACTCCCGGGAAATCGTAATCCTCTCGAAAAACTCTGTGTCGCGGTGTCTCTGTGAGAGATTCCCTGCAACTGCGACGGCGGGGACGCCGTCGCTACATCCGCGAGGCGCAAGATTACGGAATTTCGCGCGGGATTGCGGTCGCGACAAATTCGTTTTCCCCCCACAGACACGCGGCTGGAAGCCGCATCCCCCAAAATCCTGTCCATCCTGTAAATCCTGTCGAAAAACTCTCTGTGTTTTGGTGCCTCTGTGTGAGATTCCTTGTGTACCTCTGCGTCCTTTGTGGCTCACATTTTTCAATGCCCGCGTAGCGGGTTTCAATGGTGTTCCATGTCCAGACCCTTTGCGGATCGTGCGGGAGGCCTTTTTCCGCGGGCGCGACAAGCGCGTCACGGACACGCGGCTGGAAGCCGCATCCCCCAAAAATCCTGTCCATCCTGCAAATCCTGTCCGAAAATTCCCTGGATCTTCCGCGGGAACACGTTGATTCACGACGGCGGGGACGCCGTCGCTGCATCCACGAAGCGCGGGATTGCGGAGAAAGGGCCGTTTTGGGCAATGTTGGCAAACGGCTCGCCGGGGACGGCTCGGGGACCCCGCGAAGCAAGCTTCGGGGGGACCCCGGCTCGCCCCACCTTTTGGTTTTGCCAATGTTTGGCAAAAATCGGCCAAATTTGCCAAGCATTGGCAAAATGCCGTTTGGAGACGGGAGCGCTTTCACGCAAAGGGGCCCCGCCATCACGGGGCCCCGGAGCGGAGAAAGCGCGAAGCAATGGGTCCGCGACCCTATTCCCAGACGTAGGTGTCGTCCTGGTCCTTGGTCCCGCCGGGGGTTGCGGCGGGAGCTGCCGGGGCGGCGGCCTGGCCCTCGGAGAACGGCGTGGTCAAGTGGATGGGCGCCTCTTCGGTGCCGCCGCCCGTCTGCGCGGCACGCCGGTTTTCGATTTTGCGGCGGCGGGCGCGGTTGACGAGCGTGTTGATGAAGGCGGCGACGAGGAAAAACGCCGCCAGGACGATGGCGATGGTCGTGGTGTCGAAAAGAGGCATGGGAGGGGCGGGGAGAATCTCTAGAAGCCGGGCGCGAGCGGGCTTTTCGGCGAGGGAATCAACGGGGCGGTGGGCGTTGGCGGAGGGGCGTCGTGCCGCCCGGCGGCGGGGGCGGAAGCGACCGTGGCGCCGGAGGGAAACAGGTCGGTGTCGCGGGCGGCCTGGTCGGCGATGTCGGGGGTGATGGCGGGGACGCGGGCGGCGTATCCCAGCATCAAGGCGGTGTCGCAGAGGTTGTTGATGGAGCGGGGGATGCCGCGGCTGTACCGGTGGATCGCGTGGAGGGCTTCGATGGAGAAGGACCAGATGTCCCCGCCGGAGGCGCGCATGTGGTGCTGGATGTATTCGGTGGTCTGCGCCTCGGTCAGGGGGGAGAGGTTCCAGACGAGCTGGATGCGCCGGTGGAGCGATTCGTACGACTGGACGGCGCGCGCGAGTTCGGGGATGCCGGCCAGGATGAGCGTGAAAAGCGGCTTGGGGCCCTGCGGGGTCTGGAAGCGGAGGTTGCAGAGGAAGTGGAGCAGGTAGAGCCCTTCGTCGTCGGTGAGGTAGTGCGCTTCGTCGACGAGCAGGATGTGGCGCTCCAGGCCGGAGCGGTTGGCCATGACATGCTGCTGCAAGGCCATCAGCGCGTCGGCGAGGGTGGCGGCGGGACCGGGCGCGGCGATGCCGAGCTCGGCGAGGATCAGGCGGGCGAGGGGGAGGGCGCCGCGGGGGACGGCGTCGACGCGGATCAGCGGAATCTTGCGCTTTTCGGTCCGCTTGATGAGGCAGGAGAGGAGGAACGTCTTGCCCACCCCGTAGCCGCCGGTGAGCATCCCGGCGATGCGTTCCTGGTCGATGAGGTAGTACAGCCGCGCGATGCCTTCGAGAAGCTGTTCGGAGGGATAGAGAAACTGCGGGTCGTCGACGTTGAGAAAGGGCGAGGAAGTCAGATTCCAGTATTTGATGTACATGGCGGGACCTGCAATGCGTTATTGGATGATGTCGGAGAACCGGATGGGAGCGGTCTCCGGGGCGTTCGGCGCGGGAGGCGGGACGGGAGCCGCCGGAGGCCGCGGGGCGGGGACGGCCGGGGTTCCGGGCGCGGCGGCGGGTCCCCCTTGGGGACGGGTGGCGTCGGGCAGGGCGTCGGCGAAGCGGATGGCGTGGCGGGTCGCGCGGGGCGTGGAACCGGGAGCGTCCGGGAGGCGGCCGAGCGCGAGCAACTGCGTGATGGACTTCGCCTCGTTCCGGTGGAAAGGGGAGGGCATGGGGGCCACGGCGGGC
>JAFSUH010000167.1 GCA_017445365.1 Kiritimatiellia bacterium
CCCGCGGCCAGCGCGGCGCGGACGGCGGCGAGGCGCTTCCCGCCGCGGCGCAGGCGCCGGGCGAACACCAGGAAGACCAACGCACGCTCGACGGCGACGGCGACGGCGAGAACGGACAGCGCGAAGAGCGGCCACATGACGGGGCCGCCGCGTTCGATCAACTCACGGAAAAGGGACATGGGGGAGAACTGTAAAAAAACGCCCGGAGGCTTTCAACGTCCTCCGGGCGGGCGGTTCGCGCTAGAAGGAACCCCTGAGGGAGAGTTCGAACGTGCGCGGGTCGGCGGCGTAGGCCTGGTAGTAGTGGCGGGTGGAGGAGAAGTACTTCTCGTCCGTCACGTTCTTGACGCCGAAGCGGACGGTCCAGTCCTCGCTGCCGCCGAACCACGCGAACGGCGCTTCCGCGAAAAGGTCCACCACGAGCGCGTCGTCGTACCAGAGGTTTTTCCGGTCCACGAGCATCCCGCGCATGGTCGCGTCGTACTTGTCGGTGTACCGCACGCCGCCGCCGAGGCCCAGCCCGTCGAGCGCGCCGCCGGAGACCTTGTACATCGTCTGCATCGTCGCGGTGTGCGGCGGGGTCGTGTCCACGTGGCTCTCGCGGTCGTGGTTCCATGCGTACCCGAGGTAGAAGCTCCAGTTCGTGGTGACGTTGCCGGAAAGGGACGCTTCGATGCCGTCGTCTTCGTTGTCCTCCTCGTACCAGCCGGTCCTCTCGTCCCAGACGGGCCGGTCGTTCTGCTTGATGAAGTAGTACGAAACCGAAAGCCACAGGGTCGAAATCGGGTTGACGCGGATGCCGCCTTCCCACTGGTCGGCGTTCCAGGAGCTGGTCAGTTCCTTGTCCGTGGCGACCCACGCGCCCGCCGCGGGGCTGTATTCGTATTCGTAGAGGCCGAAGTTCGGCGCTTCCGTCCGCGCCCAGTTGCCGAAGAGGACGACGCCGGGCAACGCTTCGAGCGAGAGGCCCGTGCGCGGGCTCAGCCCGTCGGCGTGGTGGCCCGCGGCGCTTTCGTGCCGGTCGTAGCGGATGCCCGCGAGGACATCGAGCGGCCCCCACGCGGCGTTGTGTTCGGCCAGGGCCCCCCAGCGGTCCACGGTCGAAGAGGTCTTCCGGACGCGGCTCTTCCACGCGCGGTCCCATTGCGAGGGGTCGGCGATGGCGCCGCCGCCCGCGCCGCCGGAGTTCCAGCTGCGGGTTTCCTTGCGGATGAAATCGCCCTGGAAAAGGGTCTGGTTGGTGATTTCGCCGACCTCCCAGGTCGCGAGGGCGCGGGCGAAGGCACCGTAGTTCTTCGCGTGCGCGTCGCCGGAGTTCTGGACGTACGGACCCATCGGATTGACGAGGCCGGGATACGGGACGAAGGCGTTGCGGCCCATCTGCTGGTAGAAGGTGTTGCAAGCGATGTGATCGTAGTCGATGTGCGAGGAGGCGAGGGCGCCGCCCGCCTGGAACTGGAGCGCTTCGGTCGCGTCGAATTCGGCGGACCCGGAAATCGAATAGGCGTCGTATTCGTCGCGCACGTCGTTCCCTCCGGGAATGTAGCTGTGCCACGTGTACGGGGCGAGGGGCTTGCCGTGCCACGTGGGAAGCCCTTGGCAGCCCGGGACGTCGGAGTGCTGGTACGTCGTGGCGATGAGCACGCGGAAGCGCTCGGCCGGGGAGAAGAGGAGCGAGGGGGCGAGCATGTACGTGCGGGCAAGGTCGCTCCGGGAGGAAGCGTAGTACGGCTTGCCCGCTTCGACGGAGACCGGCAGGCGCAGGGTGATCGCGTCGGTCACCGCGTAGTTCGCGTCGGCGGTCACCCGCGCGCGGTACGTCCGCTCGCCGCCGGAAACCTTGACTTCGGCGTCGGTCCCGTCGCGCGCGGGGTCGGGCGTTTTCTGCATGACGTTGATGCTTCCGCCGGTGCCGTATGCGCCGAGGGACGAGCCCTGGCCGCCCTGCAACGCGCCCACGGGGCCTTTCACGATTTCGATGCGCTCCAGGGCGTTCGGGTCGAGGTAGAGGCCGAAGGCGCCGGGGAGTTCGAGGGCGCCGTCGAGGAAGAGGGAGGAGCCGGCGCGTCCGCGGATGGTGTACTGCCCGGCGGTGCGGTCGACGATGGACTTGCCGCCGCCGTCCACGCCGGGCTGGTAGAAGAGCAGGTCGTGGATGTCCGCCGCGTCGAGCTCGCGGATGAGGTCGGAAGTGAGGACATCGACCGAAACGGGGAGTTTTTCGGGCGCGGCCTCGAAGCCGGTGGCGGAGGAGACGGTTCCGGCGCGGTACTTGGAAAGCCCCGTCCCTTCGACGAGGACGGTGCCCATGTCGAGCACGTCGTCCGCGGCGGAAGCGGCGGCGGCCGCGGCGGAAACGGCCGCGAGGAAAAGGGAAGCAAGGGAATGGCGGTTCATGGAAAGCCTTTCGGTGGGAATGGGATTCATCGCATTAAACGCCGCTCCCCGCCGAAAGGTTCGCAAAAAAGCGCCCGCCGCCCATTTTGCCAAACATCGGCAAAATCGGAGCGGATTTGCCAAACATTGGCAAATCCATCCGTTGCGCGCGGAAAACATTTTGCCGAACATTGGCAAATTTCAGGCGATTTTGCCAAACATTGGCAAAACGATCCGCGGGCGCGGGTCGGGGCGGCGCTAGGCGCGGCGGTCGTGTTCGCGGATGACCTTCCGCTGGATCTTCCCGGAGATGGTCTTCGGCAGTTCCTTCACGTACTCGATCTTCCGCGGGTACTTGTACGGCGCGGTCGCGTGCTTGACGTGTTCCTGCAGGTCCTTCGTGAGGCCGTCGAGTTTCGCCGCGTCGCCGTAATACCCCTCGTAGCCCTTCGAAAGCACGATGGTCGCCTTGACGATCTGCCCGCGCACCGGGTCCGGCGCGCCCGTCACCGCGCACTCCAGCACCGCCGGGTGGGCCATGAGAGCGCTCTCCACCTCGAACGGGCCGATGCGGTAGCCGCTCGACTTGATGAGGTCGTCGTCCCGCCCGACGTACCAGAAGTACCCGTCCTCGTCCTTCCAGGCGACGTCCCCGGTGTGGTACACGCCGCCGCGCTGCGCGTCCGCGGTCGCTTCGGGATTGCCGACGTACCCGCGAAACAGGCCGAACGGCCGCTCCGCCGGGTTTTCCGGAAGCGGAATCACCATCTCGCCTTCCTCGCCCACGTCGCAATCCGTCCCGTCCTTGCGGATGAGCCGGACGTTGTACACCGGGCTCGGGCGGCCCATGGAGCCTTTCTTCGGCTCCATCCAGAGGAAGTTGCCGACCGAAAGGGTCGTTTCGGTCTGCCCGTAGCTTTCCATGAGCTTGATGCCCGTCGCTTCGAGGAAGCGGTCGTACACCTCCGGATTGAGCGGTTCGCCCGCGACGCACGCGTACCGCAGGGTCGAGAAGTCGTACTTCGACATGTCCTCCTTGATGAGGAAGCGGTACACCGTCGGCGGCGCGCAGAAGCTCGTCACCCCGGCCCGCGCGACGAGGGCGAGGGTCTTGCTCGCCAGGAAGCGCGCGTAATCGTGGACGAAGACGCCGGAGCCGGAAATCCACTGGCCGTAGAGGTTGCCCCAGACGGCCTTGCCCCAGCCGGTGTCGGCGACGGTGTAGTGCAGGCCGCCTTCGGTGTCGTTGTGCCAGAAGCGCGAGGTGACGATGTGGCCGAGCGAGTAGAAGTAGTCGTGGAGGACCATCTTCGGCTCCCCGGTGGTGCCGCTTGAAAAATACGCGAGCATCGGGTCGCGGTCGCAGGCGAAGCCGGCGGGCTTCTCCCACGCGTCGCTTGCCGCTTCCAGCTCCGCCGAAAAGTCGAGCCAGCCCGCGCGCGGGCCGTTCCCCGCGACGAGCGCGAGCCGCGGCGCGCCGCCGTCCATCGCGGCGACGGCCTTTTCCGCGTACGAAAGGAGGCACTCCTCGTTCGCCGCGACGAGCATCTTCACGTCCGCCGCGCGGAAGCGGTAGACGAGGTCGTGGTCGGTCAACATGTGCGTCGCGGGAATCGCGAGGGCCCCGAGCTTGTGCAGGCCCATCATGCAGAACCAGAACTCGCAGCGGTTCTTCAAGGTCAGCATCACCGCGTCGCCCTTGCGGATGCCGTGCGCGGCGAAGACGTTCGCCGCCTTGTCGCTCATCCGCTTCATGTCCGCGAAGGTGAAGCGGTGGAAGGAGTCGTCTTCGGCGGCCCAGAGGAGGGCGAGCTGGCCGGGGGCTTCGCGCGCGTAGACGTCGACCACGTCGTAGGCGAAGTTGTAGCGCGGCGGCGGCGCGTAGCGGAAGGAGGCGCGGAAGTCCTCGTAGGAATCGAAGGAGGTCTTGGGAAGGAATTTGCCGAGAAGGTTCATGTTTTCGCTTTTGGATGGGAAGCAGGAAGGATGGGGAAGGGGATGCGTGCGGGGAAACGGCCCTTGCCGTCGCCTGGGGTGCACGAAAGGGGTGGAGGCGCTGGGGGAACCCGGCCGCCCGCGGCGCGCCGCAGCGGGCGGCCGTCAAATGATGATCGCGAGGAAGCGGGCGGGTTCGCCGCCGAGGGCCTGCATGGAGTGGGCGTAGGACGCGTCGAAGTAGATGCTGTCGCCCGGGGTCAGGTCGATCGTGTTGCCGTGGATGTTGACGCGGAGCTTCCCGGAGAGCACGTAGCTCACCTCGTGGTTCGGGTGGGTGTTGGCGTGGGAGCCCTGCGATTCGGTTTCGGGGGGGACGGTCACTTCGAAAAGTTCGACCTTGCGCCCGGCGAAATTGCCGGCGAGCGCGAGATACTGGTAGTCCTCGCGGCGGGCGACGCGTTCGCCCTGTCCGGCGCGGGTGACGGCGAAGATGTGCATCTTGGGCGGCTGGCCGGTGAGAAGTTCGGTCAGGTCCGTCTTGAGGACGGCGGCGAGGGAGGTGAGGGCGCTCGCGGGAATGTCGGCCGCGCCGGATTCCCAGCTGTCGAGGGTGGCGGCATCGACACCGGCGGCGGCGGCGGCTTCGTCGGGGGAGAGGCCGGAGCATTCGCGGGCGACGGCGAGGCGGCTTGCAATTTCTTCGCGCTTGGAGTTCATGTGCGGAGAGTCTGTCACAAAGGCCCTGCCGGAAAAAGCGAAAACGTTTCGACACCCGCGGGGAAAGGCCTCGCGCCAAGTCCGCGAAGAATTGGAACATTGAAAAGATTTGCAAGACCGCAAAGAACGCAAGGCAAATTTCCCACAGGGAGTTTTTCGGACTGGATTGGCAGGATTTTCGGGGAAAACAAAAAGTAAAGAAACAGGAAATGGGCAAGGCCTTCATGGGTCAGAACGACCGGGGCGACGAGGTTTCGCAACCGCTTGAACGTGCGCACCCTCGCCTTTTCAAGCCCGAACGCCTGCTTGAGATCCTGGTAGAGGACTTCGACGCTCCAGCGGCGGAAGTACGCGTTGGCGACGGCCACGGCGGCCGCCCGCATCTCTTCCGGCGAGGCGAACGGGCCGAACCCGATGCCGTAAAAGCGGCGCGTGCGGCCGTCGAAGGTGCCGGAAACTGGCGGAACCGGCAGGCAGCAGCCGGCAAGCCCCGGGAAATGCCCTGCTTTCCAGTTCCCGTTGCAAACATTGGCTCAAATGCAAATCCGGGATAGTTTAGAGCGAATTTTCCGGGATAAGTGTCAAAATTCGCGCAAATTTGCCAAACATCGGCAAAAGTGCTAACAATCGCCTTTTCAAGTCCGCGGGGTCCGCGGCGCACAAGGAGTCCACATGGCCAAAGGTTTGCAGCCCGTTCAGGGCATGAGTGATTTGTCGGGCGGAGAACTCCGCCTCTGGCAGGGCATGGAAGCCACCGCCCGCCGCGTCTTCGCCGCGCACGGCTTTTCCGAACTGCGCACCCCCCTTCTCGAGGACGTGTCCCTCTTCACCCGCGCCGTCGGCGAAACCACCTCCGTCGTCCGCAAGGAAATGTACGATTTCGAAAAGGGCCACCTCCACCTCGCCCTCCGCCCCGAAGGCACCGCCGGGGTCATCCGCCACGCCTCCACCGTCGGCGCGCAGGAGGCCGCCGGCGCCCGCTGGTTCTACATCGGCCCCATGTTCCGCCACGAGCGCCCGCAGGCCGGCCGCCGCCGCCAGTTCCACCAAGCCGGGGTCGAGTGCCTCGCCCCGCCGTCCCCGCGCACCGACGCGGAAATCCTTTCCCTCCAGGTGGACCTCCTCCGCGCGTGGGGCATCGAAGCGCGCGCCCGCGTCAACACCCGCGGCGCCGCGGGCGACCACGTCGCGGTCGCCGCGGGCCTCAAGGAGGCGCTCGCCCCGCACCGTGCCGCCCTTTGCGCCGACTGCCAGCGGCGGATGGACGAAAACGTCCTCCGCGTCCTCGACTGCAAGAACCCCGCCTGCGGGGAAATCGTCGCGGGCCTGCCGCCCGTCACAACGTGGATGGGAGACGAGGCGAAGGCGTACTTCGCCGAAACCCTCCGCCTCCTCGGCGTCCTCGGCGTCGAAGCGGACGTTTCGCCGCTCCTCGTCCGCGGCCTCGACTACTACGAGCACACCATCTGGGAAATCACCGGCGCCACGGGCGCGCAGGACGCGCTCGCCGGCGGCGGGCGGTACCGGATGGACCTCGGCGGCGAAGAATGGTGCGGCGTCGGCTTCGCCATCGGCCTCGAGCGCGTCGCGGGCCTCCTCGCCGCGACGGGGAAGGCCGACGCGGTCGCGGTGCCCCCGGCGAAGCTCGCGTGGCTCGTCGGCATGGGGCCTGCCGCGGAAGAGCGCCTGTTCCGTACGATGCGCGCGTGGCGGGCCGACGGCATCCCCTGCCGGATGGGCGAGGGGAGCCTCAAAAAGCAGATGCGGCAGGCCGACAAGGCGGGTGCGGCGTACGCGGTGCTCTGCGGCGATGCGGAGCTCGCGGCGGGCACGCTTGTCGTGAAAGACATGGCAAGCGGCGAACAGCGCGCGCTCCCGGAAGCGGAGGCGCGCGCCACGCTCCGCTCCCTCCTCGCGTAGGGGAAAGCCCGAACGATGCATCCGCTTTCGCGTGCCCGGCTGGAGCGCTTCCGCGCGCGGAAAACCGCGTGGGTGTCGCTGTGGCTGCTCGCGGGGCTCTTCGTCCTCTCGCTCGGCGCGGAACTGCTTGCCAACGGCAAGCCCCTCGCCGTCCGGCACGAGGGCCGCTGGTTTTTTCCGGCGTTCCGCTTTTATCCCGCGGACGCGTTTTTCCACGACGGCACCGAAACCCCGCCCGACTGGCGCGCCGCGGAGGCGGATTTGCGCGCCCGCGGCGCCAGATTCTGCTGGGCGCCCATCCGCTTTTCGCCGGACGAGGCGCTGGATGCCTCGGCGCTGGAAGGGGTCGCCCGCACGTCGGTCGTGGCGCGGCGGCGGTCGCCGGTCGCGGCGGCCGACGTGGACGCGGCGGGGATTGTCCTTGCCGTCCGCGGCGAGGCGAAGGCGTTTTCGCTTGACATCGGAAACGACGCCCCGCTCCCGGAAGAAGCGCGGCTCGAAGTCGCGCGGCGCGCGGCCGGAGAGGGCGGGGAAGCGGCGGATTTCGCGTTGCCCGCGGGCGGATTCGCCTCGCTTTCCGCGCGTCCGGCGGGGGAGACGGGCCCGGTGCGCGTGTATTTCCGCCAACGGCTCGCCGGGAGCGAAGAGCGGAAGTTCCGCGCGCGCCCCGCGGAGGCGGGGACAATGGAGCGGGACGGCTGGACCTTCCGCGAGGAAACGGAGAGCGTGCGCTTCCCGTTCCGCCCGTGCCGCGCCCACCCGCTGGGGCTCGACGCGATGGGCCGCGATGTCGCAAGCCGGATGATCCACGCCTTGCGGACGAGTCTCCTTTTCGGATTGCTGCTCGCCTGTTTTTCGATGGCGATTGCCATCTTGGTCGGCCTCTGCGAGGGATATTTCGCGGGGAAAGTCGATCTGGTCGCCCAGCGGTTGATCGAAATCTGGGCGTCGCTTCCGTTCTTGTACATCCTGATTCTCCTTTCGAGCGTGTACGGGAGCGGGTTCGGCCTCTTGTTTGCGGCCTACGCGGCGTTCAACTGGGTGGGGGTGTCGCAGTACATGCGCGCGGAGGCCCTGCGCCTCCGGCGGGAGGCGTTCGTCGAGGCCGCGCGGATGGCGGGGCTTTCGACCTGGCGGATATTGCTCAGGCACATCCTCCCCAACGCGCTGGCGCCGGTGGTGACGTTCTTCCCCTTCGAGCTGGTGGGGGCGATTGGCTCCCTCGCCGCGCTGGACTACTTGGGGTTCGGCCTCCCGCCCCCCGCGGCGAGCTTCGGGGAGCTTTTGAGCCAGGCGCAGGAATTCCCGTCGGCGTGGTGGCTCGTGGCGTTTCCCGCGGCGGCGCTGTTCGGGGTGATGCTTTTGGGCGTCTTCGTGGGCGAAGGCCTCCGCGCCGCCTGCGATCCCCGCCCCCCGGTCCGCTGGGACGCATAGCGCGGCGGTGCCGCCGCGCCATAAAAAGAGAAAAGTTTCCCGCAGAGAGGGGGAGACGCAGAGAATTTTCGACAGGATGGACAGGATAGACAGGATTTTGAGCGAAAACAGACCATTATTCCGTAATCTCGCATGCCATGCGGCGGAAAGATTGGCGGCATCCTTCCCGTTTGGTATCATCCAGCCCGAAAACGGTACTGCCGACATGACCGCGAAAACCATTGCCCCCAGCTTCGTGCGCGACATCCCGGAATGGAAGATTCCTGGAACGGTGCTTTCCGTCCTCCTGCATGCGCGGACTGATTTGCATGGCAAGAACCTGTCCCCTGTACACATCAACGATACTTTTCCTCTCCTCCGAATCAAACGCTTTTGACGCACAAAAAAGGCTTGCATGAAAAAAACGCACGACATCCGCCCTGATGATATTGTCGAGCAGGGTCAGAAAAAGGACCTTGTCCGTTTCAGCGACGGCAATCGCCGCATCGAATACCTGAAGCACGGCATTTCCCGGGATTTCACCAAACCGGAAGCAATCATCGAGGCCCGTGCCTATTTGTCGCTTGTTCTCCAGTACGGCTATCCCGACGACCGCATCCGCCTGTTTTCGCCCGTCAAGATGGGATCGTCGTTGAGGGAGGCCGACATTGAAGTGTACGAGGATTCAGCGCATGAAAAGCCGCTGATCATCATCGAGTGCAAGAAAGAAGCCACCAGCGAAGCCGAGTTCCGGCAAGCGGTGGAACAGGCATTCAGCTATGCCGTCGCCGAAGGCGCGCGCTACGTGTGGGCCACCTCGGGAATCAAGAACGAGTATTACGAAGTGCCCTCCCAAAAGCCCAAAGCACGGCGAACCGTCGCGGATCTTCCGAGATTCGGCGTGGCGGGCTTGGCAAAATACCGCTATGCCGTCAATGGGGGCACTGGACGCGACGGGCAGAAGCATTTTCCACTGAAGACCGTCCCAGAAGATGAATTGACCCACCGTTTCGCCCAAGCGCACCAAGCACTTTGGGGCGGCGGGGAATTGAATCCTTCGGACGCCTTTGATGAATTCGACAAGCTCGTTTTCTGCAAAATCTGGGACGAGAGGAAAGAGCGGGACGACGGCGAGCCCTATGACTTTCAAATCATCGCCGAAAAGACGGTGGAGCAGACCAACGAAGCCTTGCTGGAACGTCTCAAACGCCTCTACGAAGAAGGACGCAAAAAAGCCCCTGAAGTGTTCAAGGACGACATCCGTCTTTCGCCCTCCAAAGTCCGGACGGTCGTGTCCTACCTCGAAGACGTGAACCTTTCCGAAACCGACCTTGACGCCAAAGGACGGGCCTTCGAGACGTTCATGACATCGTTTTTCCGCGGCAACTTCGGCCAGTTTTTCACCCCGCGTCCTGTCGTTAAGTTCATCGTGGATGTCCTTCCCATCAAGAGCGAATCTCGCGTCCTCGACACGTCCTGCGGGTCAGGAGGGTTCCTTCTCCATGCTTTAGACAAGGTGCGGCGGGCCGCTGCCGAACGCTATGGGGCAGGCACGCAGAAATGTTACCAGTGCTGGCATGATTTTGCGGAAAAGAGGCTTTTCGGCATCGAAATCAACGAACAGATTGCCCGCACTGCCAAGATGAACATGATCATCCACGACGACGGGCACACGAATGTCGTTGCCGCAGACGGGCTGCTGCCAATCAACGAAATCGCCATGAAAACCTGGAACAAAGGGTTCCTGGAACCTTTCGATTTCATTCTTACCAATCCGCCTTTCGGTTCGACCATCCGGCAAGTCGAACATGCGTATTTGGCGCTGTACGGTCTTTCGGTGAAGATGGCCGACTGGCTCAATCCGAAATCCAAGGCGGCCCAGCGGCCGGGGGTGACTTCCGAAGTGCTGTTTCTCGAACAATGTTGGCATTTCCTCGCGGATGGCGGCTATCTCGCCATCGTCATTCCTGACGGCATCCTGACGAATGCCTCCATGCAATACGTTCGCAACTGGCTGATGGAAAAGTTCCGGATTCTGGCCGTCGTGTCGTTGCCACAGACGACTTTCATGAGCACGGGCGCCGGCGTGAAATCGAGTGTCTTGTTCCTGCGCAAGCGTTCTGAAGAGGTCTCCAATCGCATCCACGACGCGAAACTGGCCCTTCAGGCAGACATCGCGTCAAACGGTCGCTTGGCAACGCGCCATGCCGCCATCGAAAAACAGCACAAGGCGGCGATTCGGGACTTGGACCGCAAGCCTGAATTTGCCGGGCTTTCCGCCAAAGAACGCCGGGCAAATGCCGATTACAAAGCCGCGTGTGCCGTAATCGACTTGGAGACGGAGAAGGCACTGACCGGACTCCGCGAGGAATTGGGACGCCAGTACGAAGAGAAAGCGGGCGGGATATTTCCCGACGAAGAAATCTTCATGGCCATTGCCGAAGACATAGGTTTCGACGCGACTGGGAAACCGACCCAAAACAACGAACTTGATGCGATTGCTCCGTCTCTTGCAGAGTTTATCGAGAACGAGGCGGAGACTGAGGCGTGACTGCAATGAGGAGGGAGAAGATTGTTTTCACGATGATGTGCTTGGACAACATCTTGAGCCCCAAGGTGGAAAGATGAAGCGTTTTGTCGCAAACTTGCGTGAATTGTCGGAACGTTTCGATCCGCGATATGTTGCCTTCAAAAGAAGGATAGCGGCTTTTCGCTATCCTGCTGTCCGATTATCGGATTTGTTGTCCGCTACTCCAGAGTACGGGGCCGGAGAAGCCGGGATAGAACGGACATCGGTCGAAGAACCGCGTTACATCCGAATAACAGACATCGACGAAAACGGTGAACTTTTGCCTGGATTGGGGGTAACGGCGGAAATTGTGGAGCCCCGATATTTTTTGCAGAATGGCGATTTGCTTTTCGCAAGGAGCGGGGCAACGGTTGGCAAATGCTATTTGCATGATACGGAAAGAGCGGCATGTCTTTGTTTTTACGCGGGATACATGATACGTTTCCGTTTGAGTGAAAAGGCACTACCTCGATACATATTCGCCTTTGCACAAACATCTTATTACCGCGACTGGGTACAGGCCGTCCAACGGTCAGCGGGCCAACCGAATATCAATGCCCAGGAATATGGGAACCTTCCAATTCCTCTTCCACCTCGTGAAGTTCAGATGAGGATTGCCGCGGAACTTGATGCGGCGTATGCCGAGAAGCGAAAGGCTGACGATAAGGCAGCAAAACTTCTTGCCTCCATTGACGGCATTGTTTTGGATGCGCTGGGCATACCTCCACTTCCGCCACCCGACACATCGCTTTCCGCTCGCATCTTCACCGTTCCGGCCCGCGATGTTGTGGGCAAGACACTTGCTTCTGCCCATTATTTGGGAAAGTTGGATTTCGGCGCGTCCATGTTTGATTGTCATCCATTTTACGACATGGTTGCCATTGATCCGCCTGAAAGTATGCCCAATGTCTTGCCGCCCTACCATCTTGTCCCGATGGATGCCGTTTCTGCGGAATATGGGAGCATTGAACGCATCGAAGAAATCTGCACCGGGAACATGAGTGGGTATTCTATGTTTCGAGATGGCGATGTCATTTTTGCCAAAATCTCTCCCTGCATGGAAAACGGCAAATCCGCCGTGGTCTCCACGGGGTTGCCAGGGGTCCTGTTCGGTTCGACGGAGTTTCTCGTCTTTCGGCCCAAAGACAAACGGATTCTACCGGAATTCCTGCATTTGCTCCTTCGCATGAGCGCGTTGCGCAACAACGCAGCACAGAATCTAACCGGAACAACGGGCCACCAGCGCATCACGAAAGAGTATTTCCGCCATCTCGACATCCCGGTTCCGCCAAAACTTGTGCAAGAGGCGATTGTTGCAAAAGTGGCGAACATCCGCGAAGAGGCAAAGCGCCTGAAAGCTGGCGCATTGGAAACCCTTTCCATCGCCCAAAAAAGGATCGAATTCGAAATCATCGGAAATGAATCAAGTGTTTAGTCATGTGAACAATAATCGCTTTAATCCATTAAACTGAAGGATGAGGGAAATAAAATGGTATTGCGTGGAATTCTAGAAAAATCCTTTGGATCATTCTTGTGCTTGCGTGGCTTTTGTCCATTGGGAGAGCTGGCAAAAAATTCCAAGCCCGACATGAACTATCAACGTCCAGCTATAGATGGACACATAGATGAACTTGTTAGTTTTTTAAATGACAGACAAAATCTTTTTTTTCCAGAAGTAATTCTTGGAGCATCTCTTGCACAATTCGGGGTGTCCGAAAAAGAGTATGAATGGTTGTATGCAGATGCATTGAACGGGGAGGGGATTTCAAAGAAAAAATTGGGAAAAATAATAGTATCAATTTTTGCCAAAAAATTTAATACAGATACTGGCGGAAAACTAGTCCACAACACGGCATCGTTTTATGGCTTTGACGGACATGACGGTGTCAAATTGCATCGGATTGATGGCAATCATAGATTGGAAGCGGCGTTAGCATCGAATGTCGATTCTGCCGTTTTAGAAAGACAAATACCATTTTGCCTCGTGTTTTTCCGAGACGATAAACATTACAAGGAGAATGCGGCAACAATTTTTCGCAACATTAATTTCAAGGTGCGTCCCATATTGGAAGAATACAATCTCAAAATCGTCCTAAAGGATGAGGAAACGTTTCCCAACACGATGCTAGAAAGCAACTCTGCGTACGGCAGGCATTTTGTTTGGGCACGAAAATTATACTTTTATCTGGATAATAATCCAACGATCCATCTCATGGCTGTATTCCAGAATTGCATCTGCACATTTCTTGTAAAGACGTTGGAGTTAGTTAAGAACGCAAATTTAGTGACAGTGTTCTCTCATGAAGAGCCTTCCGATAGCGAGCTTGAAGATTTTATCAAATTAATGGACGCTATTTTGGGGGACACTTCCATTAAATTGAATGCAGATAAGTTGACTCTTGCCGAGGCATTGGCATTCTACAAGATAAAAGAAACTGCGATTGCTAGTGGAGAGTATGAGCGGTTTTGCACTTGGTTCCAGAAAAACGATTTTTCTAAAATCAAAAACATCAAAGCGAAAGAACTTGTTGCCATTTTTGACGAGGTTAACAAAAAACTTCCAAAGCAACTTTTTCTAGCCCGATGGTATCCCGAAGAAGACAAGGAAAAACGAAAGGCCGCCGCAAGATACTCTGCCATGGAAAGGGTTGCCAAAAAATACAACTTAAAGTTGATTGATATGGAACATGCGAGTGGTGGCACATTTTCCATTCGCGACATGATTGACAAAGCAATTCCAGAAAGCGATTTGTTCGTGGCGGACCTTACAGGTGCAAGACCAAATGTCATGCTTGAAGTGGGAATGGCTCTTCACCACATCAAAAACAATCGTGTCCTCTTCTACTTTCAGCCCACCAATGAAGTCTCTTCTGTGCCATTCGACCTTACTGGTTTTCGGCATGAAATCATAGTGGATTCAGAGGAGATAATTTCAAAAGTGGAACCACATATAAAGACGATTTTAGATTCGTTACTATGAGACTTGTCATTTCCATGCGCTGAATAAGACATTTGATTGTATTTGAAAGATGCGACGATACTTTATTGAAAGTAGTGAAGTTAAGTCTCGCTTGCTTAAGCGCGAGAGAAATTCTTCCAGCTTTTACGGAACACATGCTGGATACCTCGGGAATTCTGGCTCGTTCACACTGGAGAATCCCCCTAAAGACTTTGCGTGTAATTGCCAAAGTTTGCAGCCATCCTTATTGTGGAATGCGGCATGGGCTGGTCAGGACAAAACATCACATGCCAACCAATGGCACAATGACAAATCTGAAGCGGAATGCTTTTTGCAAAAACAAGAAAGTGATTTAATCCAACAGGGGTATAACGTCAGACAGTTGATCTTGGATTGTTCATACCGATAGTTTTGCGAGTTTTGTGTATGATTTCGGGCGATGAGATGAAAAAGGCTAAGCATTTTATGGTGACAGCATGACGATTGCGGAAGAAATCAAAGATGGCGAAGGGTATGAACTCGAATTCAAGCTTGTGCCCAACGAAGAGCGCATCAAGTATTTGAAAACTGTCGTCGCGTTTGCCAACGGGAAAGGCGGGAGCATCCTTTTCGGGGTCGCCAACGACGGGTCGGTGCGGGGCATCGACAAGTCCAAGGTGTTCGCGGAGATGGACGGCATCGCGGATTCGATAGGCAATGCCTGTTCGCCGCGCGTTCCGATTGACATCGGAATCGAGGATATCGGGGGGAAATCCGTCATTGTCCTGGACGTGCTGGCCGGTTCTCGGTGTCCCTATTTCATCAAGGCGGAGGGGGACAAGGACGGCGTCTATGTCCGGGTCGGGGCCACGACGCAGCGTGCGGACGACGCGACGCGCCACGAGCTGACGCTCGAGGCCGAGGGGAGGAGCTTCGACAGCGAGCCTTGCCCCGGCGCGAAAATCGATGACAAGCGCATTGCCGCGCTTTGCTCGTACATGTACCGCATTGCCCGGCGGAATTCACGGAACGAGACCGAGCGGCGGGCGGTCAAAAAGGTGACGGCAAACCAGTTGCAGGCGTGGGGAATCGTTTCCAAGGTCCGCACCCGCTGGGTGGCATCCAATGCCTACGCCCTCCTGACGGGCGACGCCGCCTTCTCCACGCGGGTGAAGTGCGGCGTGTTCAAGGGGGACACAAAGGCGGTATTCGTTGACCGGCGCGAGTTCACTGGCCCCGTTTACGAACAAATCGAAGAAGCCCATAAATACATCCTCGCGAAAATCAACATGGGCTGCGTTTTCGAAGGCATCCAGCGCAACGACCTTTACGAGCTGCCGCCCGATGCCTTGCGCGAACTGGTGGTCAACGCCTTCGCGCACCGGAATTATTTCGAGCATGGTGCGCCCGTCTTCGTGGCCGTGTATGACACCCGCGTCGAAATTGTTTCGCCGGGAGGGCTTCCCCGCGGCCTGACCGTGGAAAAAGCCTTGTCCGGCAGATCCAAAATCCGCAACCACGCCTTGGCCGAAGCATTCAATTACATGAAGGTCATCGAGCAGTGGGGCAGCGGGTTGAAGCGCGTGGCCGCGGAATTGGCGGCATACGGGGCAAGACCGTTGCTGTTGGAGGACGGAGGAATCGATGTGCGGTTGAATGTGCTACGGAATCCTGCACTGGCCGAAAAACAGCACATTGAAGCCGAAAAACCGGACATTGGAGGCCAAAAACAGCATATCGGGCCTCGAAAACAGCACATTGGAGACCAAAAACAGCACATTGAACCCAAAGAACCGAACATTGACGGATCGAATTTCCGTGCGCCCACTCGCCAGCATATTGGGGCACTTTATTCCGCATTGAAGGAAGCACCCTTATTTGGGCGGAAGGAAGTCTGCCGCATAACGGGTTTGAGTCCGCGGGTGGCCAGCACATTGGTTTCGAAGATGTTATCGCACAAGCTGATTGTGCCGGTTGCAGGCCATGGCAAGGGGGCCTATCGTTTCGTTTGACGGAGACGAACGAATAAAAGTGCATGGCGGCGGTGCGGCGGAATCCTGTCCGAAACTCGCTGTGTCTCCTGCGTCTCTGTGGGGAACTACTTCTTTGTTTGATAGGCACGGCGCTCCGTGCCGCATCCACGGCCCCGACAAGCGGTGCCCTCCCCATCTGCCTTCACCGTCCTGTCTTTTCAATGCCCCCGAAGGGGATTTCAATGTTTTCTTCCTTCGCGCACCTTGCGCGGGACTTTTTTCTCCTTGGACGCTTGTCCCCGCAGCTTGATGGCGGAGCCGCCGCGCAAGCAAAGGGGCGAATGCCTCCTTGCGCGGGGGGAGGGGAGCGGGCAGAATGCGCGCCATGCGGCAGGGCTCCCCCGATTTCTGGTATGCGCTCGCGAACACCGACGTGGTGCTCGCCCCCCGCTCGCGCCTCGAAACCTTCGGCACCACCCTGCTCGACTTCTCCCTCCTCACCGAGCCGATGGACACCGCGGGACGCACCCGCGTCCGCGAGGGCCGCATCGAGGCCGCCCGCCCCGAAATCCTCCCCGTCGGCGGCGCCGCCGCGGACGCCCTCGAAGGCTTCGCCTCCGACGCCGCCCGCGCCTTCGTCCAATGGATGCGCGAACACGCAAGCGACCTCGTCGTCCTGCGCTACGGCTTCCGCATCCGCCTCTCCGAAGTCTCGCTCGAGGAGCTCTCCGAGCCGCTTCCCGCCGTCCTCGACCGCGTCCTCGCGCGCCGCCGCGCGGAAGACGGCGGGATGACGGCCGTCGTCACCGGCGTGGACGAGCCGTGGGAAGTGTGCCTCCTCGCCCTCCTCTTCAAGGTCGTCCGCGAAAGCGCCTCGCGCAACGCGGCCGACCTCCGGCGCGACCCCGACGGCAGCCGCCACGCGGTCGAGGCCGCCTTCCGGCGCGCCGCGCGCGACCGCTCCGCGCTGCCGGAACTGGCGGAGCTCCTGAGGAAGAGCAGGATGTTCGACGAATACGAAGAACGGTTTTTCAGCCTCGTGAGGAATCAGTGACATGACAGTTTCCGCCCCCGAAAGAGTTGCCGTCCTGATGGGCGGACCCTCCACCGAACGCGACATTTCCCTGATGAGCGGGGACTACGTCCTCGAATGCCTCCGCTCCTTCGGCACGGCCGCGCACCCCTGCGTGGTGGGGAAGGACTGCGCGTTCGAGCTGCCGGAGGGGACCGAAGTCGCGTACATCGCGCTCCACGGCATCTTCGGCGAGGACGGGCAGGTCCAGCGCCTCCTCGAAGCGCGCGGCATCCCGTACACCGGCGACCGGGCCGACGCGTGCGCGCGGGCCTTCGACAAGGTCGCGAGCAAGCGGTGCCTCCTCGCGCACGGCGTTCCGGTGCCCGCGGCGGTCTTCCTCTCCCGCCCCGCCGCGGGGGAGCCCCTCCCGCCGCCGCCCCCGGCCGCGGCGTTCCCGCTCGTCGTCAAGCCGGCTCGGCAGGGGTCGAGCGTGGGGATGAGCCTCGTCAAGGATCCGTCGGGCTGGGACAAGGCGCTCGAAACGGTTTTCGCGCTCGATGCGGAAGGGCTGGCGGAAACGTACATCCCCGGGCGCGAGTTCACCGTCGGCATCGTCGCGGGCGAGGCCCTGCCGGTGCTCGAAATCTGCATGGAGCGGGAGACGTTCGACTTCGGGGCGAAGTACACCGCCGGGGCCGTCACCCACCGCTTCGGAACCCTCCCGCCCGAAGAGGAAGCGCGCGTGAAAAAAATCGTGCTCGACGCGGCGGCGGCGCTCGACTGCCGGGCGCTGGGCCGGGTGGATCTCCGCCGCAACGACGCGGGGGAGTTTTTCGTCCTCGAACTCAACAACACGCCGGGGTTCACGAAGCTCTCGCTTTTGCCGGACGAGGCGCGCGCGGCGGGCCGCACCCCCGCGGACCTCTGCCGCGAAATCCTCCTCGCGGCGCATTGAAGGGCGGAACGTGGAACGGGGTCTCGCGGTTTTCCTTTGCGCGGTCGCGGCGTTCGTGTTCGCGGCCTGCGGGGCGCGCCCCGCGGCGAACGCGGCGACGGAAGACTGGCGGGACCGCGCCACGCACGAATTGGGGGAAGCCGCGTTCGGGCATGCCGCCGCCTTCGTCGCGCTCGGTCCCAAGCGCGTCGGCACGGACGAAATCCGCCGCGCCGCGGAGTGGATCCGGTCGGTTTTGCTTGACAATGGAATCCGGGCGGAAATCGACGGCTTTTCCGACGCGACGCCCGCCGGGGAAATGGCGTTTTCCAACGTCGCCGCAACCATCCCCGCGGCGGGGCGCCCGCGCGGGAAGAAGCCGCCGATCGTCATCCTGGGCGCGCACTACGACACCAAAAGCGGCATCGAAAATTTCGTCGGCGCGAACGATTCGGCGAGCGGCGTCGGCGCCCTTCTCGCCCTTGCCCCCGTCCTCGCGGAAGCGGGCCTCCCCTTCGAAACGCGCCTCCTCTTCTTCGACGGCGAGGAGAGCCTCCGGTACTACGCGGCGAACGACGGCCTCCACGGCTCGCGGCACGCGGCGGCGGCCCTCTCCGCGGAGGAGGCCGGGCGGGTTGTTGCCATGATTTTGCTTGACATGGTCGGCGACCGGGACCTCCGCGTCGACCTCGAACGGAAGACGGACAAGGGGCTCGCCCGCCGCATCCTGCGCGCGGCGGAGAAAGAGGGCGTGCGGGAGCATTTCGCGGTGGCCCGCGGGGATTTCGGCCTCATCGACGACCACGTCCCGTTCCGCGCGCGCGGCATCCCGTGCGCGGACCTTTGCGATTTCGAGTACGGCGAAGGGCGGAACGCCTTCTGGCACACGGCCGAAGACACGCTCGACAAGATTTCCGCGGCGTCGCTCGGCGCCGTCCTCAAGGCCGTCGAACGCGTCCTGTACGACCTGGCAAAGGAGACCCCATGACCAACGGCATCCTTCCCCCTCCCGGCGCTCCCCCCGCCACCGCGGGCGACCTTCTCGCCGAAGGCTTCCGCGCCGAAGCGCGCACGTGGGACCGCTTCGGCGACTGGCTCGTCGCCCGCGGCCCCGCGCTGGCCCTCCGGGCGCTTCTGGCCGGCACGATCCTGCTCGTCGGCTGGGGGGCGATTCGCCTGGCTACCTCGTCGCTCTCGCGCGTCCTCAAGCGCACGCCCCTCGCCGGCCTGATGGCGGACTTCCTCGTCAACGTGTGCCACAAGGCGCTGTGGGCGCTCTTGATCGTGGCGGCGCTTTCCTTGCTCGGCGTGGACGTGACGGCGCTTCTCGCCGGACTGGGGCTCGCCGGGTTCATCCTGGGGTTCGCGTTCAAGGACGCGCTGGGCAATCTCGCTTCGGGGATGATGATCGCCCTGAACCAGCCGTTTTCCGCGGGCGACTACGTGATCCTGGGCGGGGCTGCGAGCGGCATCCAGGGGACGGTGAAGCGCCTGACGATGACGATGACCGAGCTGGAGACGCCCGACGGCAAGAAGGTCGTCGTCCCCAACAGCGTGGTGTGGGGCAGCGCCATCACGAACTTCACCGCGCCGGGGCGGCGGCGGGTGGATCTGGCGATGTCGATCGCCTACGCCTCGGACATCGACCGGGCGAAGGCGGCGCTCAAGGAGGCGCTGCTTTCGGTGCCGGAAGTGCTGAAGGACCCGGAACCGGTGGTGGAATTGCTCTCGTTCGCGGATTCGGCCATCGTGATCGCGTGCCGCCCGTACTGCAAGGCGGCGGACTACTGGAAGGTCGCCTTCGGGGCGAACCGGCGGATGCTGGAAGCCCTGCGCGCGGCGGGGATCGAAATCCCCTTCCCGCAGGTGGACGTCCGCACGCGCACGTAAGATTCCGGTCCCGGCGAAAAACCCTCTTCCGTTTCCCCCGCCGCCTTTGGCAAAATGCGTTCGCCCCGCACCGACGCGGGGCCCCCCCACCCACGGAGAACAAACCCGGCATTTGATGCGATAACCCACAACTGAAATCCCCTTTGCGCATCCCGCGCAACGCGTTGGTCCGACTTGGAAGCCTAGGAAACTTTTCACGGATTGCCCAACGGTTGGCGGAAGCGCGTCCTTGCACGGGCGCGCTTTCCTTTGCCGTCCCGCAGACAGTCCGGGCCATTCCTAGGCGCCCCAAGTCGGATGCGGGCTCCAGGAAAGCCGCGCTCTTTTTTGCCGTCTCCGTTCCTTCCCGCCCGCCGCGCCGGGGAGAAAGGCCCCGCCATGAGCAAGACGAGCAAGAAAAAATTCCGCGCCTCCCGTCCCGCCGCCGTTCCGCCCGCGGCACCTTCCCTCCCGCCCCGGGATTTTTCCGTCCCGTACGCGGCCGGATTCATCCTCTCCGCCGCCCTCTTCGGCCTCGTGCCGGACACGTTCGCCAACCATGCGTGGGATTACCTCCAGTTCCTTCCCGCCGGGTGGCTCCTCTTCCCCGCCGCCCTGGTCGCGGTCCTTTTCCTTTCCCGCAAGCGCCTTGCGGCCGCTTCCTCCGTCCCCCCCGCCGTCCATTGGGCGGCCGCCCTCGCGGTTTCCGCGTGCTTCGTCCTCTTCCGGACGCGCATCCACTGTTTCGGCGGCGACGGCAACGTTTCCCCGCTCCTTCCGCCCGGCTTCGCGCTTTCCGATTTCCTTCCGCCGCCGCCCGGACGGGGCCGTTTCGACGGGTGGTTGCGCCCCGCCATCGAAAAAGCCTGCGGCGCGCTCGGCCTTTTCGAAAAAAGCGAAGTCATGCCCTCCATGCTCGCCGCGGCCGTCCATTCCGTCGTTTTCGGCGTCCTTTTCGTCTGGACGGCCGCCGTCGTCCTGCGCCGCCGCACCGATCTGTTCCTTCTCCTCGCGACCGGGCCGTTCGTCTTCAACTTCTGCGGAAACGTCGATTCCTACGCCGTCTCCCTCGTCGTCGCGCTTGCGTTTTTCCTCGCCTGCCGCCCCCTGTGGCGCGCGGGGCGCCCCGTCCGGTCCCGCGATCTCGCCCTTTTGGCGCTCCTCTGGGCCTTCGGGCTTTGGACCCATCCCTTCCACGCCTTCGGCGGATTCCCGCTCGCGGTCCTGGCCGCCCGCCGGCTCGAACGCTTCCCGCGTGCCGCCCGTTTGCCCGGATGGCTTTTTCCCGTCCTTTGGGGCGTCGCGTTTTTCACCGCGGTCAAGTGTTCGAAATGGGGCAACGCGTGGGTGGAATGGAAGTTCGCGGCTCCGCCGCCGACGTTCTCCCGGGACACCCTGACCCACTACGCCAACTCGATCCTCCTGCCCGTCCTTCCGCTCGCGGGCGTCCTGGCCTGCGACCCGTCGCGCCGCCGCCGCCTCCGCGAACCCGCGGTTCTCTTCCTTTCGGAAAGCCTTGTCTTCTTCGCGATGGCGTTCACCTTGGGGGCGGCCGACCAGTTCAACTATTTCCATCTGGCGTTCTTTTTCTCCGTCCCGTGGTGGCTCTCCCTTTCCGCCGACCGCCCGCTTCCGCCCGGCCCGCTCGCCGCCGTCCTCGCCTGCCGGCTTTTCCTGCTCGTCCCCATGGCGGCGGTCCATTCCTCCCATGCGACCATCCGCCGCGCCGGAGCGCTCTATCCGCTCGACCCGTGCCACCACAACCGGGTGATGTCCTGGCAGACGCATCTGGGCCTCTGCCTCGCCGACAACCTGCAAGGCGACCCGGCCATCCGTTCCGCGGTCCTCGCGGCCTTCGCCGACGGCGCGCGGAACGCCCGGCCCGCCGGATTCCGCTTCGGCAACGCCGTCTACCACGCCGCTTTCCTCTACGAATACGGCGAATTCGAGGCCGGCCGCCGGGAACTCCATGCCCTCCTCGATGCCGCGCCGGAGGCCATCCGCTGGTTCCTGTCGCCGCGGCCGGCCTTCATCCAGTGCAACCGCGAACGGCTCTGGGGGGACATCGACCGCTTCCTGGAAGAGCGCCGGTCCCCGGTCCTGGCGGAATACCGCGGGGTCGTCGCGCAGCTGCGCGAAGCCGCCGCGGCCGCCCCGTACTTCGTCCGCCCGCCGCCGTACGCGCGGGGACCGTGACCGGGCGGCGGCTCGTCAGCGGATGTCAAGCAAAAACGCCTTACCGTCGGCGACGCGGAAAACGATGTCCTTCCCCGCGAAGGGGAAGCCGTATTCGCGCTCGGGCCGGTTCTGGTACGGCGGGCGCGGGTCGAGGGCGAGGAGGGAGACGAGGGGCCCGCGCAGTTCCTCCGGCAGGCGGGAGAGCAATTCCGCGGGGGCTTCCACCGCGAGCCGCGGGCGCGGCGGCTCCGCGGCGAACCCGCCCGTCGCCTCCGGCACGCAGTCGGCGTAGGGCAGGTATGGCTTGACGTCGTACACCGGCGAGCCGTCGGCCATGTCCACGCCCGCGACATGGAGGACGGTGCCTTCGCGCGCGGTCTCCTCGAGGCGGACGAGGCGGACGCAGGAGAGGGCGAGCGGGTTGGGGCGGTACGGCGAGCGGGTGGCGAAGACGCCGCGGGTCGCATTGCCGCCGAGGCGCGGCGGGCGGACGAGCGGGGAAAACCGGGTGCGTTTGGCGAGGGAGAAACCCCAGAGGACCCAGACGTGGGAGAAGCCTTCCAGCCCCTTGAAGGCGTCGCGGACGCGGTAGGGGCGGGCGAAGACGATGCGGCCGGGGACGCCGGCGACAAGCCCCGGCTGGCGGGGGATGCCGAAGGCGCTTCCGAAAGGCGTGCGGATGGCGGCGACGGGCTTCACGGGCGGGGAGTGTAGCGCACCGCCGCGCCGGGCGGAAGCGCGGGAAATGCGCCTTTGGCGCCCTTCCGCCCCGTTCCGGCGTGACAGGGGAGGGGACGGGTGGTAGAAGCTTTCCCGCCGTGAACCGCCTGCAAGCCAACCTCTGCCTCCTTTGCGTGACCCTCTGCTGGTCGGCGGAAATCGTCCTCTACAACTGCATCCCTTCCGGCGTCCCGGCCTTCGCGACCACCTGCGCCACCTCCCTCGGCGGCGCCCTCCTCACCTGGGCCGCCTTCCCCCGCCGCTTCGCCGCGACCCTGCGGGAAGGCGGGCGCGGCCTCCTCCTCGGCGGAATGGTCGTCGCCGCCCTCAACGCCGCCTACAACACCCTCTACCTCCACGGCGCGAAATCCTTCGACGTCGCCTCGGGCGCCTTCACCGCTTGCATGACCGTCGTGGTCCTGCCGGTGGTGCTGCTTTCGATGCGCCGCCGCATCCCGCCGGGGACGTGGCTTTCCGTCGCGCTCGTCTTCGCGGGCATCCTGCTCGCCCTCGGCCCTTCGCTCCGCGCCGCGCAGGCGCCCGGGCTCGCCGTCATGGGCGCCGGCTGCCTCCTCCGCGCGCTTTGCATCGTCCTTCTCGCGGACCTGGCGAAAAAGCACGACCCGGTCGCCGTCGCCATCCTGATGGAGGGCTTCGCGGGGCTCTTCTCGCTCGCCGGGTGGCTCGTGGAGGACCCGCGCTTCGTCGCGGGCCTGCCGGCCTCGCGGATGCTCGCCGCCGCGTGGGCGGTCTACGCGTACTTCATCGTCGCCTTCGCGGAAACCCTGAACGTCTTCGCGATGCGGCGCGTCACCGCGGCCGACGCGACGGTGGTCTATTCGCTCGAAATCGTCTTCTCCATCGCGTGGGGGATGCTCCTGCCCGCGGGCATCGTCGAACGTTTCGCCCTCACCCCGGCCATCGTGCTGGGCGCCGCGCTGGTGGTGGCCGGGTCCATCGCGGAAATCGCGGATCCCGGCGGCGGGCGGAAGGAGGCGGAAGCGTGAAGCGCGGCGCGTTCCTCCGGTTCGCGGGGTTGCTGGCGGTCTACCTCGTCGTGGCGCTCCCCTTCAAGGCGATGAACCTGATTCCGGGTTTTTCGGACATCCGGCCGGTGACGGCGGTGGGGATGTTCTACGGCGTCTTTTTCGGCCCGCTCGGGTGCCTCGCCTCGGCGTGCGGCAACCTCGCCGCGGACGCGTTCGACGATGCGATCCGCTGGACCTCGATCGCGGGGTTCGCCGCGAATTTCCTGGGGCCGCTCCTGCTTTGGGCGTACTGGACGCGGGTCTCGCGCACCCCGTTCGCCCTGCGGAGGCCGGGGGAGATGTTGCGGCATTCCCTCGCGGTGGCGGCGGCGGCGTTGCTCGAAACGGCGCTCATCGCCCCCGCCGTCGCCATCGTGTACCCGGAAGTGGACGCGGTGCTCTTCGCCTGGAGCGTGTTCGGCAACACGGCGGTGTTCCCCGTCATCCTCGGCATCCCCTTCACGATCCTCCTCCAGGAAGAGCTCGGCTTCCGCCCGTGCACCGGCCCGCGGCAGGACCCCGGCGCCCGGTAGCGGGCGCCGGGGGGAGTGAAAAACGAAGAGTGAAAAACAAAACGGATGGAAAGGCTTGCCGCCCTTGCCGTGGCGGGGCTCGTGTGACTCGCTGGGTGCGGATGCCCGGTGGGGTGCCCTCCCGGAATGGGCGGACGGGGGCCCGTCCGAAGCGTCGTCCGGCATGATGGCGCTCCGCCACACGTGGTGCAGGAAGCGGAATCGACGGGGGAGGAGGCGTGGACGGCGGACATGATGGCGCGGCTGGCGTCCGGGGAACGGAAGTGGAAATGCGATTTCGTCACGCATGCGCCGGGAATCGTGCTCTACGGGGAAGGGTTCTCCGTCAACCTGCTGTCCGGCGGGGCATCATCGCCAACTGCGATACCGGCAACGGCCGATGGCGGCAGTTTTCGACGGACGACGGCGGCGGACTCTGGCGGGAAGTCAACCGCTTTCTCGACGGCATGGAGATGCAACCGGAGTTCGGCGCGTTCCCGGAAGGGCCCGGGCGGGGTGGCGCGGCGGACGGGCCGGAACCTGCCGCCGGTCCCCTGGCCATCCGCATCGTCTCCAGCCGCCGGAGCGCGCGGCACGAAGTCCTCTCCCGGGAACTCCTGCTCCGGAAGTACGCGGAAAAACCGCCGGACTTCCTTCCGCGGAACCCGCCGGCGACACCGGAAAGCATCCGGGAAACGGTGGAATCCTTCCGCGCGGCGACGCGCGGGAAGCGGTACCGTTCGCCCGGGGAAATCATCGCGGAACTGGGCCTTCCTGACCGCGTGTCGGTTTGGCGGCGCTACGGGGGACGCCGGTCGTGATGGAATTGCAATACGACGCGTTTGTTCCCGAAAAGGGGCGGATTGCCGTGGGGGTCGCGGCGGACGGAAAGTGCCGTTTCTTCGTGAAGGACATCGCGGAGGCGGGGGAATCCGGCGGAACCGGTCCGGCGGCCCCGGCGTGCACCGTCACGATATTGCCTTGAACCACGGACCCCCTCCCGCGGAAATTTCCATTCCCGGCGTGCTTCCGGCATTTTGCCAAACATTGGCAAAAACGGCCCGGTTTTGCCGAACATTGGCAAAACGGAAAAAGCGCGCGGCGGGGGGGCGCCTAGAAGACGAACTTCGCTTCGGCGAGGCGGCGGGCGAGTTCCGCGAGGACGCGCGCGTCGTCCCCGTCCCCCGCCGACTCGAAGGTCGCCGAGAAGCGCAGGAAACGCCCCGCGTCGTCCCACGGCACCGTCGAGATGCTTTTCTCGCGGATGAGGTACTGGCTCGCCTCCTCCGCCGTGGCGAACGCGAGGCCGTCCGCGGTGCCCTTGGGCGCGGGGACGTAGAGGTAGAACGTGCCGCCGGGCATCTTCGCCGCGAACCCCGCCGCGCGGAGGATTTTGACGAGCGCCCGCAGGCGCCGCGCGTAGTGGCGGCGGATGCTCTCGGCGCTCTTCCGGTCCGCGATGCCCGCCGCGGCCGCTTCCTGGATGGCCTTGAAGGCGCCGGAATCCACGTTGTCCTTGACGGTGGCGAGCGCCTTGACGGCGGAAGCGTTCCCCGCGGCGAAACCGAGGCGCCAGCCGGTCATGTTGTACGACTTGCTCATGCTGTGCAGCTCGATGGCGACTTCCTTCCCGCCCGGCCGCGCGAGAATCGAGAGCGGCTCCCGGCGGTACGAAAGGGTCGCGTACGCGGCATCCTGCACGAGGAGGATGCCGTGGCGGGCGGCGAAGGCGATGAGTTCGTCGAAGAATTCCGGCGTCGCGGCGGCGCCGGTCGGGTTGTTGGGGTAGTTGACGTAAAAAAGCTTGACGCGCGAGAGATCGCGCTTTTCGAGCGCCGCCAAGTCGGGGAGGAAGCGCTTGCGCGCGGTGAGCGGGACGGGGACGACGGTGCCGCCGAGGTACTTCGCGTGGGTCCCGAGCACCGGATAGCCCGGCACGGTGAGGAGCACCTCGTCTCCGGGGTCCACGAAGGCGAGCGGGAGAAGCGCGAGCGCGGATTTCGAGCCGATGGTGTGGTTGATTTCCGTGGCCGGGTCGATGCCCTCCACGCCGAAGAATTCCCGGAGGTACCGCGCGGCGGCTTCGCGGAAGAGGGGAATCCCGTTGTCGGCGTACCCGCGGTTTTCGGGCGTGTCCACGGCCTTCTTCAAGGCGGCGCGGATGGTGCGCGGGGCCATCCGGTCGGGCTCGCCGACGCCGAAGTCGAGCATTTCGCGTTCGGGATGGGCGGCGCGGGCCGCGGCCTTGGCGCGCTTGATTTTCTCGAACTTGTAGATTTCGTCCGTCTGTCCGAAGGCGGTGCCGCCGATGCGTTGCGCGAAGAGGTTCTGGAGGTTCATGGAGGGTTCCTTTCGATACGGGATGCCGCGAAGGTACGACATCCGCGCCCCGCGGCGCAAGCGCGGCGGCACTTTGCCAAGCCCCGGCGGAACGGGTAGGATGGCGGCATGGAACCGAAAGAACTTTTCCCGCAACCCATCTCCATCCGCGGCGAACGCGCGTACACCTTCGACGCGCCGCCGCGTCCCGGAACGGCCATCCCCGACTTCTTCCTGCCCGACCGCGATTTCCGCGATCGGGGCCGCGCGGACTTCGCGGGCAAGCCCTTCGTCCTCGCCGCCTTCCCCACGCTCGAAACGGAAACGGGCGCGCGCGAACTTTCCGCCCTCGGCGCCCTCGCGGCGGAGACGGGCTGTCCCGTCGTCGCCGTCACGAACGACACGCCCTTCGCGCTCCGGCGCTTCGCCGCGCCGGAAGGCGTCACGCTCCTGAGCGCCTTCCGCTCCCCCGAGTTCGGGATGGATTTCGGCTGCCTCGTGGTCGAACACCGCACGATGGGCCTCCTCGCCCGGATTGCCCTCGCGGCGGACGCGGAAGGGAAAATCATCGCGGGCGGGCTTTCGCCGGAACTCTCGGACCTGCCGGACCTCGCCCCGCTCGCCGCGGCGCTCGCGCAAAATGGGGATTGCATTTCGCCGCCGCTCCCGTAAAGTTCGCGCACTTTTCCCACCCCAACCCCGAAAAAGGACCCCGATGAAAAAATTCTCCCGTCCCGCCCTCTCCGTCCTCGCGCTCGCCGCGATGCTCGCCCTCGCCGGTTGCGGCTCCAAGAAGCCCGTCCTCAACGTCTACACCTGGTCCGACTACATGGCCCCCTCCGTCGTCAAGGAGTTCGAGCGGCAGTTCGCCTGCAAGGTCCAGATGAACTACTTCGACTCGAACGAAGCGATGTACGCGAAGTTCAAGAACGGCGCGCGCGGCTACGACGTGATTTTCCCGAGTTCCTACATGGTCAAGCTCATGGACGAGCAGGGGATGCTCCGCAAGCTCGACAAGTCGCTTTTGCCCAACGTCGCCAACGTGGACGAACGCTACCTCTCGCGCGCCTTCGACAAGGAGATGGACCACTCCGTCCCGTACATGATCACCGTCACCTGCCTCGCGTACACGCCCGCCGCCGGCGGCGTCGAAGCGAACTACGGCCAGTTCGACCGCGCCGACCTCAAGGGCCGGATGACGCTCCTGAACGACCTGCGCGAAGTGATCGGCGCCGCGCTCAAGCACAACGGCCACTCGCTCAACTCCGTGGACGACGCGGAACTCGCCGAAGCGAAGGAAACCATCCTCGGCTGGAAGAAGAACATCGCGACCTTCGAGAACGAGCAGTACAAGATCGGACTCGCCAGCGGCGAATTCCTCCTCGTCCAGGGCTACAGCGGCGACCTGATGCAGGTGCAGGACGAGAACGGGGAAATCGAAATCGTGGTTCCCGAAGAGGGGACGGCGCTTTCCTTCGACGACATGGTCATCCCCGCGGACGCGCCGAACCCGGAGCTGGCGCACGCGTTCATCAACTTCCTCTACGACCCGGAAATCTCCGCGCAGAACACCGAGTACGTGTTCTACCTCTGCCCGAACCGGGCGAGCTACGAACTTCTGGGCGAGGAAACCCGCGCCAACCCGATCCTCTTCCCGTCGGAAGAGACGGTGGCGAAGCTGGAGATGATCGAGGACCTGGGCGAGAACAACGCCAAGTACAACAAGCTCTGGGACGAGATCAAGGCGGCCGAATAGGGGCTGTTCCCACCCCGACAAAGAAAACGCGCGGCCCCCGCCGCGCGTTTTTCGTTTTTGCCAATGTTCGGCAAATTCCGGCCAATTTTGCCGAACATTGGCAAAACGGCTTGGAGGCGGAAGCGGCGGCACGCGAAGCGGAACCGCCGCAATCCGCTTGCCGCAAGCGACCTCCCCGACATCGTCCGCCGCTTCCGCGACCCAAGCGGCGAAGCCGCCCGCTCCCGTTCGGAGCAGTCCTTCTTCGTTCCCAAGGAGGAAATCGCCGCCAACGGCTACGACCTATCCGTCAACAAATGCAAGAAGGTCGCCTACAAGGCCGTCGCGTATCCGCCGAGCGGGGAAATCCTGCGAAGGCTCCGCGAGCTCGAGGCCAAAATCAGTCGCCATTTGGACGGGCTTTCCACCCGATGAAACTCCGGGACATCTGCAAATTCCAGTCCGGCGGGACACCTTCCAAAAACAAGGCGGAGTGTTTTCACGGCACCATCCCGTGGATCGGCACGGTTGCTTTGAACGGGCGCTCCATCAACCAAGACGCAGCCGTTGAATGGATCACGGACAAAGCGATTGCGGAAAGTGCCGCCAAAATCGTGCCGCCGGGCTCCGTCATGGTTGGGACACGCGTGGGTGTGGGCAAAGTCGCCGTCAATTCCGTGCCCATGTCAACGAGCCAAGACATCATTTCGCTTGTCGGAATTGATGAAAATGCTTGGGACACGGGCTATCTTTGCAAGTTTCTTCCTCCCGGAGGAAGGTGGAGAAGGAAAGCCCGAGGAAGGCGGCAAGCTTGCGCTTGGAAAGACGGTCTTTTTTCGGGGTGCGGAGGTTGTCGTTGCAGGCTTGCTCGAAGACGAGGCGCTGGTCGAAGGTGAGGTGTTTC
>JAFSUH010000168.1 GCA_017445365.1 Kiritimatiellia bacterium
GGGCTCCGCGCGCTCGCCCGCGCGCTCGAAGCCGCCGCGGCGGGGGTGCGCGTGTGTCCGCTCTGCGGCGACCTCACCGAAGAGGGCGGGGACGGCGCCTGCCGCCTCTGCACGGACCCGCGGCGGGACGACCGCTTCCTCTGCGTGGTGGCGGAAAGCGCGGATGTCGCGCGCATCGAAGGCAGCGGCGTTTTCTACGGCCGCTACTTCGCCCTCGGCGCGCGCGTGAGTCCCAAGCGCGGCGTCGCGCCGGATCCCGCGCGGCTGGAGGCGCTTTTCGCGCGCGCGGCGGCGGCGGACGAAATCTTCCTCGCCTTCGACGGAAGCACGGAAGGGGAAACGACGGCGCTGTTCCTGCGCGAAAAGCTCGCCGGGCGCCTGCCGGGGAAAAAAGTGACGCGGCTCGCCTTCGGGCTGCCCGCGGGGGGCAGTCTCGCCTACGCCGATCCGGTGACGCTCGCCCGCGCCATCCAGGGGCGGACGGACGCTTGACGCGCGGCGGCGATGTCGCCGCGCGGGGAAACGAAGGGCTGTCCCGTTGCGGCATCGCTTGACACTTGCCGTTCGCCCGATTCCGGAAGAACCGCAAGTGCCGGGAAGGACCGACACGGTTGCGGCAAGGCGTTCAAGCGCCACGTCCTGGAGGAACGGCGGGGCGGCAAACGGAAAGTCCGCGGCCTTCCGCAACGGAAGCCGCCGTCCCCATGGGGCGGAACCGCCTCGGGGCGCCCCTCAAGCGCAACCGGGTTGCCGGTGGAGAAAGGAAAGGCCTTCCGGTGCCGCACGGACCCGGCAGGATCCGTCGTTGCCGCCGTCGCCGAATCCCGTCAAGGTCATGGCTTTTCGACGCGCCCGATCAGGCGGTCCGCCCGGACATTGCATGCCTCAAGGCTTTTTCCACCTGTCGCAGGCGATGGACATGTTCGCCCGGGACATCGCCGGATGGGCCGCGCAGGACACGCCGGGGACGGAAGGGCCGCCGGCGGCGCCGGGCAAGGAGCCAACGGAACCCGTCCCCGTGGAGAACGGGCCGACTCCCTGAAACTCCTTGCATCCGACGGCGGGAAGGCGGCGCCATTCCCCCGTGCCAAAAGACATGGCCCCACCCCGCTTCCGGCCCGCAGGACGCGCAAAAGGCGGCCCTCGGGCCGCCTTTTGCGCGTGCGTGGGAATCCGCTTACTTGTCGGTCAGCGCCGCGACGCCGGGGAGCACCTTGCCTTCGAGGAATTCGAGGCTCGCGCCGCCGCCCGTCGAGATGTGGCTCATTTGGTCGGCCAGGCCGGACTTCTTGACCGCGCTCACGGAGTCGCCGCCGCCGATGATGCTCGTCCCGCCCGCGGGCTTGACCTTCGCCACCGCTTCGGCGATGGCCATCGTGCCCTTGGCGAACGGCGCCATCTCGAACACGCCCATCGGCCCGTTCCAGACGACGGTCTTGGCGTTTTCGATGGCTTTCGAGAAAAGTTCGACGCTCTTCGGGCCGATGTCCAACCCCTGCCAGCCTTCGGGGAAGTTCCCTTCGACGATTTGCGTGTTCGCGTCCGCGGAGAACGCATCCGCCGCGACGTTGTCGACGGGCAGGAGGAACTGCACGCCCTTTTCCCTGGCCTTTTCGAGCATCTGGCGGGCGTATTCGACCTGATCGGGCTCGGAAAGCGAGTCGCCGACGGTGCGTCCCTGCGCGAGGAAGAACGTGTACGCCATGCCGCCGCCCAGGATGAGGGTGTCGACCTTTTCGAGGAGGTTCTGCACGACCGCGAGCTTGTCGGAGACCTTGGCGCCGCCGAGAATCGCGACGAACGGGCGGACGGGGTTTTCGACCGCGTTGCCGAGGTACTCGATTTCCTTTTCCATGAGGAAGCCCGCGACGCAATCCGCGCCCTTGGCCTTCATGAACTCGGTGACGACGGCGGTGGAGGCGTGCGCGCGGTGCGCGGTGCCGAAGGCGTCGTTGACGTAGATGTCGCCGTAGGTCGCCAGCTTCTCCGCGAGCTTCTTCTGCCCTTCCTTGAGCGCCTTCTTGGCGGCCTTGAAGGCCGCCTCGTCCTCGCCTTCCTTCTGCTTGCGCTTGGCCTGCTCTTCCTTGTGGTAGCGGGTGTTTTCGAGGACGAGCACTTCGCCGTCCTTCAAGGCGGCGACTTCGGCGTCGGCCGCGGCGCAGTCGGCGGCGAAGGCGACGGGACGCCCGATGAGTTCCGCGAGGCGGTCGGCCGCGATTTTCATGGTGGTGTCGGCGGTGATGCCCTTTTCGTCGGGGCGGCCCATGTGGCTCATCAGGATGAGCTTGCCGCCTTTTTCAAGGATGTATTGGATGGAAGGGAGAGCCGCGCGGATGCGGGTGTCGTCCTGGATGGCGCCGCCCTTGACGGGAATGTTGAAATCGACGCGCATGAGGACTCTCTTGCCTGCAAGCTCGACGTCGCGGAGGGTTTTCTTGTTCATGGTGGTTCCTTGTGTCGCCCGCGAAGCGGGCCGGTTGGTAAAACACGGCGATTCTTGCGGCCCGGCCCCGTTTTTTCAAGCGAACTTTTGCCCGTGCCGCCCGGAGGGCGGATTCCGCGGGGGCGGGTGCCCTTTTCCCTGTCGCGGTGAAAACAAAACCGGAATGCCGTGGAGGTCAAAACCGGAATGGCGGAAAGGGGAGCAAGCATGCGGAATAGCCTGTATTGACGGGGGCACAATCCTCCTCCCTCCGCAAAACCCCGGTGCGGACTTCAAAACCGGAATGCTCCCGAAACGGAGGATGACAAGCGTTCCGTTCCCTGTTGACGGGCCTCTGTGCGCTCTCCCCACGCCCCCCCGGGGGGCGGCCGCGGTGTGGACATCAAAACCGGAATCCGCCCCATCCTTGCCCGCCATGAACACACAGATA
>JAFSUH010000169.1 GCA_017445365.1 Kiritimatiellia bacterium
CCGTCCGCGCCGCGCTGGCCGCGGGCGACCGCGCGGAGGCGGAAACCGCCGCCCGCGCCGCCGGGCCCGCCGGGGAATGCTTCGCCGAAGCGTTGGCCGACGGCGACATGCCGCTCGAGGACGCCGCGCGGATCGCCGCGGAAAAGCGCCTCCGCGGCCTCAAGCGCCGCCTCGCGTTCCTCGACACGACCATCACGCTCGCGCCGCTCCTGGGAATCCTCGGGACGGTGACGGGCATCATCTCCTCCTTCCACCTGATCGCCGGCGGGGAGGCGGGCGACCCGGCCGCGGTGAGCGGCGGCATCGCGGAAGCGCTTCTCACGACCGCGGCGGGGCTCGTCATCGCCATCGCGGCGCTGTTGCCGTACAACGCCCTGTGCAACGCCGCGACCGGCATCACCGCCGAGTTGGGCCACCAGCTGGACCGGCTGGTCGCGGGGGAAAAAAGGGGAAGCGGGCGATGCTGAAACTTGCGGACGCGGACCCGCCGCCGCGCGCGCGGTTCGAAATGACGCCCTTGCTGGACGTCGTGTTCCTGTTGATCGTGTTTTTCCTCTACGCAATCGTCCGGATGCACGTTTCCCCGGCGGTGCGGGTCGATTTGCCCGAAACGGCGGCGGGACCGGAGGCCCCGCGGGACGTGGCGGTGCTCACGCTCGCGGAAGGGGGCGGGGTCTGGGTGGGGGACGAGGCGGCGGCGGACGACGCGGCGGCGGTGGCGATGCTGGCCGCGGGGGCGGAGGGACCGCGACCGGTGCTGGTGCGCTGCGACAAGGCCGTCCCCGTCGGCCGGGCGCTCGAAATGCTCTCGCGGCTCGAGGAAGCCGGCCTCCGCGACGTTGCCTTCGAAACCGCACAGCCCGCGGAAGGGCCCGCTGGCGCGGGCCCGAAGCAAGAAGTAAAAAAGTAAGAAGGAAGAAGTGCGGACGCGCGGCAAAGCCGCGTGACTTCCGCATTTTGCCAATGCTTGGCAAAAATCGGCCAAATTTGCCAATGTTTGGCAAAACTGCATTTGGAGACGGACACGGCGGTTGTTCCGCGCGGCGGGATGTGACACGATGCGGGCATGAAGAAACGGATTTGCCTTGTTTGGACGATCGGGTCGCTGCTGGCCGTGGCGGCGCCGTCGATGGCGTGGGGCGCGGGAGAACGGATGGCGGAGGTCCGTTGCCTGGTCGTGCAAAACGGGGACCCGTGTGTCCGCCAGCCCGTTCCGTTCACCCTCTTCCTGAACGATTCCCTGCCGGGGACGGATGTCCTGGCGACGCGTGATTTCCTGCCGCTGTTCCCGCTGTCCGGATTGGACGGGCCAATTCCGCCTTTTTCCAAAGGACGGATCGATGGCTCCGACCTCGTCGAGTGGGAGGCGTTCCGCGAGTTCGAGGCGTTGTTGGAATCCTTTCCCGCCGGGTTGCGGGAAGAAATCGGGGCGGAGGAGTGGTTCGGATGCAATGCCGGAACAGCGTCTCCGGTCGCGTTGGCTGATGCCCGGGAACGGACCCGGGCGCGGGGACTGCCGTTGGCGGCTTGGGACGACGGCAACCTGCCCGAAGGCGGCCCCCCCGGATTCGGGGACGTCTTTCTCTCTTTCGTCGGTGTCGATGGCACGGCCGAACGGGCATGGGTCCGCAATGGCGACTTGGCCTGCGTGCTCTTGCCGCTCCGCCATGGCGAACGCAACACCCGGCTGGCCGATTTTTGGTGTCGGCGGCACGCCGCGGTCGAACCGTCGCCATCCGGGACCGGGACCCGGGGAGTGAGGGGGGAGCCCACCGCTCCGGGCACGAGCAAGAAGTAAAAAAGTAAGAAGCAAGACGTGCGGACGCGCGGCAAAGCCGCGCGTTTTTTGCGATTTGCCAATGTTTGGCAAAAACGCATGAAATTTGCCAAACATTGGCAAATCCATCCGCCGCGCGCGGGAAACATTTTGCCGATCTTTGGCAAAATCGCGTGAAATTTGCCAAGGCTTGGCAAAATCCGCGGGGGACGGAAGCGGCGGCACGTGCAACGGAGTTGCGCGGAGCCGCCGCAAGCAAGGTGCCCGGAGGGCACAAAAAACGGCGGCCGGAAGGCCGCCGTTCTCATAGATGGACGGAATCTAGAAGGTGTAGGAAGTGTTGAAGCCGCCGAAGCCGCAGTCCTTCTTCTCGCCGCTGTCTTTCGCCGCGTCGCGGGCGTCGCCGAGGAGCGTCCCGTAGCCACCGACGAGCGCGATGCTCCAGGCATCGGTCAGCTGGTAGCCCAGGGTCGCCTTGAGCATCACGTCGTTGAACCCGGCATCCGCCTTTTCGGCAACGTTGCCGTCTTCGTCGACAATGTCGTATTGGCGCATCCACTTCTTGGTCCCGAAGGTGGTTTCCGCTTTCAAGCCCAAGGTGAGAGCGTCCAGCACCTGCGAGAGATCGAACTCGTGGGAAACGGATGCATCGAAACGGATGTCTCCGCTCTTGTCGCACTCGTGGATGACCGTCACGGTCGGGTTGAGGATGCAGTTGCCGGAAACCGTCAGTCCCGCATCGTAGTCGTCGTCGTCCTCGACTTGCGGATAGGTGTAGAACGTCGAGAAAACGCGCAGGCCGATCGGGGAATCTTCGGGCAGGAGGGCGTTCCAGCCGAGGATGAAGTCGAATTCGCTCCAGCGGCCCTTGGTGTCCGGCGCGCAGCTCTTGTCGTTGTCGGTCAGGTCCATCGTGGCCCACAGTTCGAAATCGAAGCCGTAGGGCATGGCGACGTACAGGTCGGGCTGGAAGACCGCCTCGTCGTTGAGCGTGGCGCCGCGGGACAGGTAGGCCGAAAGGATGTCGGCGGAAACCGTCACGTCGAGGGCGTCGTCGTCGGCGAACGCGGCGAGCGGAGCGATCAACGCGGCAAGCAGGGAGATGGCAATGATTTTCTTCATGAATGCTCTTTTGTTGGGGGTTGGGGGTTGGTTGGAATAAATCGGTTGCCCGCGCGGGAACGCGGATAGCCGGGAAATCTAGGGAAGGAGCCGGGGCAAAGGCAAGCGAAAATGTTTGCCTCCCAAAACTTTCCGCATCGCCGAGGAGCGGGTCTCACTCTTCCCCGGGAAAGCCGTCCTCTTCGTCCGGTCCCTCCCAGCCGTCCGCATTTCCGTCGTCCGTCTCGTCAGGCAGGTCGCCGCCGGCATCCTCCCCGTCCGGAAGCCCGGGCCAATCGTCCTCCCCTTCCGGCTCTTCGTCCTCCTTCCCGGCGTTTTCTTCGGCGAAAAGGCGGTCGGCGAGCGCGGAATCCTCTTCGTCCAGGATTTCGGCCGGGACTTCCTCGTCGTCGGCGTACGGCGACGGCGGCGCGTCCTCGTCCGTGTCCGGCGCGAAGGCCGGGTCGTACGCCTTGATGCGGTCCAGGTTCGCCGCGAGCCGTTCCAGCGCGTCCCGCTCTTCCGGCAGCAATTCGTCCCGGACGGAAACGGCGTATTCGAGGAACTCGCGCGCGGTCTCCCACGTTCCCTCCTCCACGACCGGCTCGAAAAGCGGGTCGTCGCGCCGCAGGCCGTATTCGAGGTAGTTCGCCATCGTCCGCACGGCCAGCCCCGCGTCGGAACCGGCGAGGAACGAGAGGTCGCGCAACGGCGTGTCCCAGACCTTGTACGGCACGTCCCCGTCCTCCGCGGCGGCGCCGCGCGCCATGTCGATCCACTTGCAAAGGCTCTCCGCGAGCAAATCCCCCTCCCGGGCCCGCGCGGCGGCGGCCTGGAGGACGTCGAGCGCGAAGACGCGGTTTTCCGGCTCCAGCAGCTTGAACACCGCCTGTTCCAAGGCGTCCGGCGAGACGCCGGGCGCGGCGATGATTTCCGCGAGCCCCTCCGCGAGTTCCTCTTCGCCGAAGCGCGGCAGCAGCAGGTCCAGCGCGGAACGGCCGCCGCCCGGCGCCGACGCGCTTTCCGCGAGGAACGCCACCAGCTCTTCGGTGGAAATGTCCCGTTCCGCCAAGGCGGCGGCGTAGGCGGCGATTTCGTCCCCGCTTCCGAAATCGCGCACCCAATCGGCCACCGCCAGCGGCACCGGAAGGGTTCCGTCTTCGACGACGGCACGCAGGTCGCGCGGGGAAAGCGCGCGGTTCAGGAAAAGCAGGATGCCGCCGAGCGCCCGGTCTTCGGCATTGCCGGAGGAGAGCAGGCGCCGCCCCTCCGCCACCTGCCGCGACGGGGCCATCTTCCGCGCTTCGCGGACGCGGTCGCGGAAGCGCATCTCCGGTCCCAACGCCGCGAGCAGCGGGTCGGAGACGTTGGCCGCGTCCGCCGTGCGGCCGTGCGCGGCCGGTTCGTGGCGGGGAGCCTCCACCGTCCCACCGTCGCCGCGCGGAGCCGTGGCGGCCGGAGGCGGCAGGGACGTGGACGGGCGTTGGGAGGTTCCGGCGGCGGGCATGGCGAGCTCCGAACCGGCGGGCGCGGCGCGCTCCCGGCGGGAGAGAACGAAAACCAGCGCCAGCACGCAAACCAGACCGAGGGGAAGAAGGTATTTCTTGTTCATGGGGTTCCTTGTCGCGGCAGGGAGGAGGTGCGCGCTTCCAGCGGGAAGAACGGCAGGAGGGCGCGCGCGACCGCCTCGATGCCTTCGCGGGACAGGTGGTTGCCGGAATCCGCCGCGTAGTTCGCGCCGGAGGGAAGCGACGGGTCGTTGGGCCCGAGCACGCGGCGGGCGGAAACGAAGGAGAGCCCCGCCGTCCTGCAAAACGCCGCGAGCCGTTTGTCCAGCGCGGCGAGCGCTTTCTCCTGCTCCCGGCGCGGGCGGTCCGGCTCGTCGCGGACGGAGACGGGCCCGACGAGGACCGGGATGCCGCCCGCGCGGCGGCATGCGAGCGCGGCTCCGGCCAGCGCGCGGAGGATGTCGAAGGGGGGAACCCCGGCGAAGGCATCGTTGTGCCCGCTCCAGAGGATGCACAGGGTCGGAGGGGGTGCCTCTCCCCGTTTTTCCGCGGCGGCTTCCAGCTGCTCCGGCAATTCGCCCGCGAACGATCCGGCCCGGGAGGCATCGGCCACCCCGGCCGCCCCCGGCGCCAGCCGTTCGTTCAGGGCCGCGGCGAGCGAACGGAGAGGCGACACCGCCGTCCCCTCCCCCGTCCCGGTGCCGCGGGGCACGCTGTCGCCCGCGACGAGCGCGCCGTCCCACGCGGGATGGACGGGGTCGTGGAGGAGGAGCCACGCGTCCCGCGCGTCTTCCGCGAAGACGGGACTGCGCGCGGCGAGGGCGAATTCCTCCGCCGCCTCCGGCCATTTCAACCGGCGGACGAGTATCTCCGCGTACCCGCGGTGGAAGGCGGCATCGTCGGCGCCCAGCCGCGCGGCCGCACGGAAATGCGAAAGGGTCTTGCGGTCGTCATCGCCGAAGAGGAGGCCAATCAGGGCCCGTTGCCGGTGGAGGTGCATGCCCTCCGGCCGCCGCGCCAGCGCGCCGTCGAGCAGTTCCAGCGCCGATTCCGGGTCGTTTTCCTCCGCGTGCATTTGGGCGAGGGAGCAGATGCCGTAGTCGAATTCCGGCGCGAGGCGCATCATGCGGGCGAACTCGCGTTTGGCCGCCGCGAAATCCCCGCGTTCCTTCCAGAGCGCGAAGGCATGGTTGTGCGCGGCGAGGACGGAGGCGGGGTTTTCGCGGACGGCGCGCTCCCAATAGAGGGCCTCGTCGCGGTAGCTCCGGCAAAGCGCGAAGGAGCTTCCCGCGTAAAGAAGCGCCACGGCGACCGCCGCCGCGATGGCCGCCTTCCGCGGCAGGCGGAGCAGGAGAACCGCGACCAGCCAGGCGAACCCCAGCGAGGGGAGGTAGAGGTACCGGTCCGCCAGAAGCGCCGTCGCCCCCGAGCGGAGGAACCACGGGCAGAGGTAGGGCGCGAGGGCCGCGAGCATCCAGAGGGCCGGGCGGAGCGCCCCGTCGCCCGCGCGGGCCATGTGCGCGAGAAGCGCGGCGCAGAGGAGGACGGCGAGCGCCGCCGCCATTGTGTCAAGGGAAAACAGCGGAACGTGCAGGGCGATGGCCGGGTCGGGCGCGTGGCCGACGGGAAGGGCCAACAGGAGCAGGTGCCGCGGGAACGAGCGGACGGCCGCGCCGATTGCCTCGCTCCACGCGACCCCGGCGGTGAAGTGGCCCGCGCGCACTTCCGCTTCGCCGGGATTGCCCCCGGCGAAATCCATGCCCGCGCGGATCTGCCGGAAGAAGAACGCCGCGCCGAGCGCCGCCACCGCGCAGTAGAGCGCGAAGGAGCGGATCCAAGCCCGGTTCGCCGCGGCCATGCCCCGCGCGCCTTTTCCGTCGGCGGCATCGGGGGCGCGGAACGCCAAACCCAAGAAGAGCGCGGGAAAGACCGCGAGCGCCGTCTCCTTGCCCGCCGCCGCGAGGAGGAGGAAGGCGGCGGCCCTCCACGAGAAGCGCGTCGGCGATTCGAGCGCGGCATGGAGCGAAAGCAGGAGGAAGAAGGCCGAAAGCATCTCCTTGCGGTGCGAGACGACGCCGACGGATTCGACCGCGACCGGATTGAAGAGAAAGAGGGCCGCGGCGATGGTTGCCGTCGCCGCATCGACGCCGCACCGCCGCCGCAGGAGGAGGAAGCCCGCTCCCGCCACGGCGAGGTGGAGCAGGAGGTTCACCGCGTGCGGCAAGGCCGCGTTGTCACCCGCGATCCGCCATTCGATGCGGTGGGTCAGCGCTCGCAGGGGCCGCGGTTTGAGGAGCAGGTCGGCCAGGAGCGGCACGTTCCGCGGGTCGTTTCCGACGGCGGCGGCGACCATCGCGCCGTCGGATTCGATCACCGTGTGGTCGTCGAAGAGGAACGGCGCGCGCAGCAACGGCGAAAAAACGGCTCCCGCCGCGAGCCAAAGCAACGCAAGCGGGAGAAACCGTTTCATGCCGGGGAAAACAGGCAACTAGTATTCGTAGCAGCCCATGTCGATGGACGCCCCGTGGATGCGTTTCGCCCCGGCCAGGTCGACCGAACCGACGTAGGACTTGATGGCCGCCGGGACCGTCCCCTGGTTGATGCAGGGAGACCCCTTCGCGAGCTTGTAGTCGCCGGAAGATTCCTTCACGAATTTCGGGTTCCGGTTGTCCTTGTACGTGCGGCTGTAGGTGTTGCCGGAATCGGTGTTGTGGAGCGTCGCGGAGCCGGTTTTGCCTTCCCAAGTCTTCGTCTGGCGGTAGTTGTTCCGAAGGATGCAGTTGTAGAACTTGGACTCACTCGAAAAGGGGACTTTGTCCTCACTCGACTCGCGGTAGGCGAAGTTCCGCGCGATGGTGCAGTTGACGAGCACGGACCCGGCGAAATGTGCGCCATGACCCCACCAGCCATACCCCTTGTTCCCGGCATACAGGCAATTGCAGAAACGACTGTCTTCATTTCTTCCCCCGTCATTGTCGAGGATTCTGCAACGGCTGAACACGCACGAATCCGCGATGTCCGCATGATTGTTCAAGACCGAGCACCCCGCGAGCGTGGCATTGACCGCTACCTCGTATCCTCCGTCTTCACCCGTTCCGAGCCGCTGGATGGAACAGGATTTGACCGTTCCGCCGGAAATGCCCAGCAAGGTATAGCCCCCGTTGGGACGGTTCTTCCCGTCCAGGAGGAAGCCGGCCAGCGTGGTGTTCTTCCCTTTGGACCGAGGGGCGGAGACATAAGTTACCTTTCTGCCCTTGGTATCCACATACGACTCGGTCCAAGTCTTGCCCAGCTGGGCGAGGGCGATGTCCTGCACCTTGGCGGTCTTGACGATTTTCGTCTTGGAAGCGCCCTTGGCCGACTTGATCGCGATTTTCTTGTTGTTGGTCTTGAAAGGCGCGTATTCGCCGGGATAGACGATGATGGTGTCGCCGTCCTTGGCGAGGTTGACGGCCGCCTGGATGGTCTTTTTGGCGGTCGAGGCCTTGAGGCCGTTGCCGTTGTTGTTGGGGCGGGAGGCGTCGACGTAATACGTCTTCGCTTCGGCGGCACCGGCCGCGAAGAGGCCGCAAAGCGCGAGAACGAACAGTTTTTTCATGGAATCCTTGGGGTTGGGGGTTTCGGGTTTCGCTCCCGCCTCCCTCCTTCCCGGGCGTCCGCGGAAAAATCTTCGCCCGGCGGAAAACGGGAAGGAGCACGCGTTTCCGCGTGCTTTCCCCGAATCCGGGCCGTTCGCACGAATTTTCCTAGGATTCCCAAGAAACGGCAGGACGCGGGAATGCGTTCGATTTGGATGGCGGCCCGCTTTCCGCGTTGCCGCGTCCGGTGGACCGGGCGGAAGTTTGCATCCTCCTTCGGCCCGGTTCAAGCCCGCAGTTCACAGCTTGGCCCACGGTGCTCCGCCGATGGCCGCCAAACGCGGAAGGCATTCTTCCCGGAGAGACGCAAACTCGTCCGTCGGCCCGGGCGACAGGGCATGGGGTTCGCCCAAGGCGCATGGCGGCCGATCGACAGGCGGACCAAGGCGCAGCAGCCGTCGCAGCCGATGGATTCCCGCCCGCGAGAAGCGGCGGAAGCGCCGCGGCATCCGCATGCCGTTTCCGCCGCGGCGTCACGGCCAGAAGTCCTCGATGACGGCGTCGAGGCGGCGCGAGAGCTCCTGGTTGCCCGCGACGCTCAGGTGGAAGCCGTCGTCGGTGTACGAACCGGTCCGGTAGAACGACTCGATGTCGAGGATTTTCACTTTCTTCCCCGCTTGCGAGCGGACGAACGGATTGACGTACGAGGTGATGACCTTGTTGATGGCCGACGGGTCGTACACCGCATTGTGTTCGCGGATCAGGTCCGTCACCCGCGGCTCGGTGACGAGCACCGTCAGCGGGGTCGTCCCCGCGCCGAGGGAAGAGAGGACCTGCCCGTAGCCGGCACGCGTGTTGGAGAAGTAGCTTGCGTAATTCCCGCCCTTCCGGCTGATGACCAGCGCGTCGTTCATCCCGAGGAAGACAATCTGGATGTCGGCCTTCACCGCGACGGCGGCGGGGTGGTGGCGCGCGTAGTCGGTCGCGGTTTCGCCGCCGTACCCGTCGTGCGGGACGTTGCCCGCCCAGGAGGATTCGGGATGCGTGCCGAGGAACAGCACGCTGCGGTCGTGGTTCCGGCCCCACGGGGCGAGCCGCTGCCGGAGGTAGCCGCGCCATCCCTGGTTGGAAATCTTCGCCACG
>JAFSUH010000170.1 GCA_017445365.1 Kiritimatiellia bacterium
AAGGCTACAACTCGGTCTTCGCCTCGATCCTGTCGGCGGCGCGCGGCTACCGGAACTTCAAGAACCTGCGCACGTCCATCCTCTTCCACTGCGGCAAGCTGGACATGATGCCCGACCTCGTCCGCGTAGGTGCCGCCCCCGCCTGACTCCTGCCCTCCCTATCCCTCCTGTTCCACTAAAATCCCCGAAGAACGAAGTTTTTCGCGCATTTTCCAATGATTGGAAAAAATTTGCGGCGCAAGGGGAGAGCAAGGGAATCGCAAGGGGAAAATGCAAAGAACGCAAAGGGTTTGACGCAAAGAACGCAAAGGCATGTGGGGGGCGTTATTCGGGGCGGTTTCCCTCCCCGAAGTCCGGCCACTCCTGCCGTACGCTGCCGTCCCAGCGCAGCCACAGTAGACCGGCCCGGCGGTGTTCCCCGTCGTCGAACACGTCCCAGTACAAGCGGTCCGTCGGCTCCGCCTCCGCCTCGATTCGATCCACGATGGCCTTCCTCGGCGCCAGCCATTCCAGCAAAGCCGTTTCCTCCGCCTTGGCGAACTCCGGGAAGCCGGGGAGGTCCGCAATGTTCTCCGCAATCCATTGCTTCGATGCGGGCACACATGGAGAGACATGCCTCATCTGAATCAGATAAACCCTCATTCCCTTGACAGAGGTCGCGTGCAATGAATGGCCCGCCGCGTCCGGCCGCTTGGCCAGGAAAAGTGCGGCCGCATCGGCTTCCAGCTCCGTCGCCCGTTCCCCGATGGTCCGCCGTACCGTTTCCGTCTTCTGCTGCCATCGGGCATCCACGAATGCCTGCAACTCAGGAGAACGCCAAGTCGTGCTCTCTTCCCTTTCGCGCCACTTGATGCTTCCATCGGGAGCCAATATGAGCCGTCCGGACTCCTCGCCTTCCCCCCCGTTGCGGAATTCGTAATGGAAGACCCGGTCTCCGGCCTCCATCCGGCTCCCGACATCCTCTTCCAGCCATTTCCCTTCCCGCTCCTGCCACATTGCCCAGTGCCGCTCGCGCTCCCCGCACAGCCGGACCGCTTCCGCATTCTCCGCGAACTTCTCCGCCGCCCGCCGCCAGAAATCCCGGTCGCGTCCGAATTTGTCGTCGATGGACCGCTGCAGCTCGTACAAGGAGGTTTCGGTCAAAATATATTGTCCCGCATCGGGTTGAGTCCTGTAGAACTCCACCACTGCATCTGCACCCCGCCCCGTTGTCGCCGCCGCCGCCAGCAACCCGAGTGTCCAAGCTATCCAGAACCGTCTCTTCATGCCCGTTTCATAGCAAATCCCGCGACCCGGAACAATCGGTTTTGCCGAAACGGAAAGGATGAGGGAAAAGATTCGATTGCCATCGCGCAAGGGAAGCCCTGCCCAATCCGCCCAAGGAAAGCTCGGGGGATTACGGAAAAAACGCAATGGGGGCCTGGGGCGCCCTGCGGGCGCAAGTAAGAAGGACGAAGTGCGGTGCCGCCCTGCGGGCGGGGAGTGGAAGGGGCATCGCGGGCGGGTTTGACAAAGGGGACGCGGGCGTGGTAGGGGGGTGGGAAACGGAAGGAGAGGCGA
>JAFSUH010000171.1 GCA_017445365.1 Kiritimatiellia bacterium
AAGCGGGCAGCGGCTTGGGCTTCCGCCCCGTCAGTCTGGCGCCTTGACCGCGTCGGAAGAATGGAACGCCCTGGAAATCTGCTCCGCGGACAATGGGAAACGTCCGGTGCGGCAAAGCCCCGGGAAGCAGGCTCCCCGGGGACCCCAAGTCTTGTCGCGCCAGCGGTTCCCGCCACGCGCCTGCCTTTCCCTCCGGGAACCCCGCCCGTCGAATCCGATGGCTTTCGACGGCCTTCGAAACGTCTGGCTTTTGCGTGGTGGCTCTCCCTCCCGCGCCAGCGTTGGGACGCGGCTCGGTGGAGACACCTCGCCCCACCGGAATGCAGGCCGACGCCCACCCGGGGCGGGCGCCTTGACGGGGGGATTCGGGCGGGCAGCGTGCCCCCGGGCGGCGGCGGGATTCCGGCGGACCGCTTGACCGGAAGACCGGCTTGAACCGACGGGGGCCCCGGAGGAAACGGCAAGCGCGACGGGAGCGGCAACGCGATGTCCGTCTGGCAAGGACTACGTGGCGGGAACTCGACCGGGGCGCGGGAAACCGCATCCCGGTCCTTTTGCGCGGCTTGCGGCCGTGGGCGGAAAACAGTGCACAAGTCACGATGCCGCATGCACAACGGGAAGAAGTGCGAGATTGCGGAAATCCGTGCGAGATTACGGAAAAACAGGTCTTTTCGAGCCATTTCAATGCCCCTGCAGGGGGGGTCAATGTCCCGCCCCTTCGCGTCCTTTCCGCGCGGCTTTCCTCCGCAGCCGGGCGGGGAGGGGGCAACAGGGGCGGGGATGCGGCGTCCTTGGCTTTTGGGGGCGGGCGCGGTATTTTCCTTTCCCGTCCATGCCTTTCGACCCCCTCTACTTCCTGCTTCCGGTGATGCTCCTTGTCGTGGTGCTCGCCGCCGTCATGCTCGACCGGCTCTCCGTGCCGGTCATCCTCATCGCCCTCGGCTTCGGCCTCCTCTTCGGCGTCGACGGCTTTTCCGTCCTCCCCGGCGACATCTCCGGCCTCGCCGCCGTCGCCAACCTCGCGCTCGTTTTCATCCTCTTCTACGGCGGATTCTGCATCCGCGCCTCCGACCTTCGCACCGCCGGGCGCGCGTCCCTCTCCCTCGCGACCGCGGGCGTCCTCCTCACCGCCGGAACCACTTTCGCCCTCCTCCACTTCCTCTTCCGCTGGCCCCTCGCCCTCTCGGCGATGCTCGCGGCGATCGTCTCTTCCACCGACGCGGCGGCGACCTTCTCCATCCTCGACCGCCAGCCGCTGCCCGAACCGCTCGCCTCCGTCCTCTCGATCGAAAGCGCCGCCAACGACCCGATGGCGGTCCTCCTCGCGCTCCTCGCCATCGGCGGCCTCGGCCGCCACGGCATCGCCTTCGCGGCCCTCCGCGGCGTCTGGCAGTTCGTCGGCGGCACGGCCTTCGGCGTCACGGCGGGCCTCGGGACGCTCCTCCTGTTCCGCCACATCCGCCCGCGCGAACGCGGCCACTACTACGTGCTGTTCCTCTCGCTGGTCCTGCTCGCGTACGGCCTCGCCGAAGGCGCCCGCGCCAGCGGCATCCTCGCGGTCTTCGTCGCCGGCGTCGTCCTCGGCAACCGCACGTTCGTCTTCCGCCAGTGCATCGACCACTTCGCAAGCGCCGTTTCGACCATCGCGAACCTGGCGATGTTCCTTTTGCTCGGCCTCTACGCCTCCCCGCACGATCTCGGCGCGGTCTGGTGGAAGGGCGCGGTCCTCTTCGCGGTGCTTTCCTTCGCCGCCCGCCCGCTCGCGGTGTTCGTTTCGACGGCGGGGATGGGGCTCGGGACCAAGGAAAAGCTCTTCGCCTCGTGGGCGGGCCTGCGCGGGGCGGTGCCGATCGTCCTTGCGACGTACCCGGCCGCGGCGGGCCTGGAGGGGGCGGACGAAGTCTTCAACATCGTCTTCGTCGCGGTCATCCTTTCGATTCTCCTCCAGGGTTCGACCCTGGGCCTTTTCGCGCGCTTCCTGGGCCTCAAGGCGCCGATGCCGGTCCGCCCGCTCTATTCGCTGGAGCTGGTTTCGCTCGCGCCGAGCGACCTCGACCTTTTCACCATCGACCTTCCGCAGGACGACGGGGACGGCGGGTCGGGCGACGGCCCGCTCGTGCGCGATTTGCGCCTGCCGCCGGAGAGCATCATCACGATGATCGTCCGCGGGGCCACGGTGATCGCCCCGAAGGGCGACACGCGGCTCAAGGCCGGGGACCGGCTGACGCTTCTGGCCCGCGCGACGAGCGAACCTGCCGCGCGCGAGGCGCTTTTGAGCGCGTTTTACGACGCCTGAATTCCCGTCACGCCTTCTTCGCCGCGAGGCGGCGCTGGCGGACGGCTTCGTAGAGCAGGATGGTCGCCGCCGCCGCGACGTTGAGCGAATCGGCCTGCCCGAGCATCGGAATCACCACCGGCTCGTCGGCCTGCGTCATCCACGTTTCGCTCAAGCCGTACTGCTCCGCGCCAACCACGAGGGCGACGCCGCGGGTCATGTCCACCTCGGTGAAGTCCTTGCGGGCGTGGGGGCTTGCCGCGAGCATCGAAATGCCGCGCGCGCGGAGGAAGGCGATGGTTTCCTCCGTCGTGGCCTCCGCGAGCGGAACGGTGAAGATGGTGCCGATGGAAGCGCGCACGACGTTGGGATTGAGGATGTCGGTGCACTTGTCGCAGAGGATGATGGCGTCGGCGCCGGCGGCGTCGGCGCTGCGGAGCATCGTGCCGAGGTTGCCGGGTTTTTCGATGTGTTCGGCGACGAGGAGGAGCGGGTGCGCCGGGAGCTTCAAGTCTTCGAGGCCGGTCCGGCGGCGCGGGGAGACGGCGAGCAGGCCTTCGGGCCGGTCGCGGTAGGCGATTTTCCCGAAGACGGCGGGCGAGCAGTCGTAGATGGCGGTGCCGGTTTCCTCCGCGCGGCGGACGAGGAGCGGCTCGTTCTTGCCGAGGAAGAGGTCGCGGCAGAAGAAGAGCTTGGTCAGGGGCACGCGGTTGTCGAGGGCGCGAAGCACTTCGCGGTACCCCTCGACCAGGAGGAGGGCCTCGTCGTCGCGGTGGGAGCGTTTGCGGAGCCGGACGACTTCCTTGACGGAGGGGTTCTGGAGGCTTTCGATGCGCGTGATCATGCCGCCACGCTAGCAGAAGGAGGGAGGAGGAAGAAGGAAGAACTTTTCAACTTGGAACCTTCCCGCTTGCAACCTGCAACCTTGAACGGATAGGATTCGGCCCCATGCCGTCCCCGCAACCCCCTCCCGTTCCCCCTTCCTCCCGGCGCGACCGCCTCCTCGCCGCCGCCGCGGACTTCCTCCCGGTCGTCTTCTCCATCGGCTTCCTCTTCCAGTGCGCGCTCCTGCCGCTCGTCGGCAAGGCCGCCTTCCACGGCTCGCATTCCCCCGGCGCTTCCCGCGCCGTCTGGGCCGCCGCCAACATCCGCTGCTTCTCCCTTTCGGGCGTCCTCCTCCTCGCGGTCGGGGGGCTCGCGCTCCATGCGCGCCTTGCTCTCGGCCGCCGCGCCGGGGCGCTGCCCGCGCTCCTCGCCATCGTCGCCTTCCTGGTCCTCGCCGCCCCCTTCGGACTTTTCGCCATTTAACCCTTGACACCGCCATGACCTTCCGCACCTTCTCCCTCTCCGAAGCCGCCGATTACCTGCACCTCCCGCCCGCGACCCTCGAGGATTTCGCCCGCCGCGGCGAAGTCCCCTGCCAGCGCCAAGGCAAGCGCCTGACCTTCCTTGCCGACGAGCTGGAGGAGTGGGCCTCCCGCCGCCTCCTCGGCCTCGACGACCGCCGCCTGACCGATTTCCACGTGCGCTCCACCGCGCACTACCACGACCTTTCGCCCGACGCGGCGATCCTGCCGAAGCTGCTCAAGCCGGAGTGGATCGCCCCCGCGCTGCCCTGCCGCAGCAAGCCCTCGGTGATCCGCGAGATGGTGGACCTCGCGGATTCAACGGGGCTGGTGGCGTACCGCGACGAACTCCTCGAAGGCGTCACCGAACGCGAAGGGCTCTGCTCGACGGCGCTCGCGGGCGGCATCGCGATGCTCCACCCGCGCGTCCACGAGCCGTACATGTTCGACGACTCGTTCCTCGTCCTCGGCCGCACCGTCGCGGCGGTCCCCTTCGGCTCGCCCGACCGCTCGACGAGCGACGTGTTCTTCCTCGTCTGCTGCCAGGACGACCGCATCCACCTGCACGTGCTCGCGCGGCTGTGCATGATTTGCCAGCACACCGGCGCCTTGACCCTCCTCCGCGGCAGCGGCAACAGGGAAGAAATGTACCGCATCCTCTGCGACGCCGAGTCGCAGCTCGTCTCCTCGCTCTAGGATTCCCGCCATGGCTCCTCCCAAACCCGTCCGCATCAATTCCGCCCGCCGCGCCGTCGCTTCCCGCCCGCGGAAGGAAGAGGTGAGCATCGCGAAAGTGCTGGTGATTCTCGCCATCCTGGGGGGCATCGCCTTCGCGGGGTGGAAATACCGCGCGCCGCTCCTCGCGCTCCTTCCTTCCAACGCCGGAAACGCCGCGCAAACGGAAACGGCCGCCGCGGACGGGGAGGGCAGCGAAACGGAAACGGCCGCCGCGCCGCGCGATCCGGACGCGGTTCCGGACGACTGGGTGTCGGTCGCGCCGGACCTCCCGGCGAAGGGACCGGAATCGCCCGCGGAGGCGCAGGTGGCGGAAGCCGCCGGAGCGGACGGCGCCGCGGAGGCCGCCGCCGCGGCCCAGGCGCGCGCGGAGCGGGAGCTGATGCCCGCGTACAACGAAGCGGGCAGGGCCTTCAACGCGGCGCTGGAGGGCTACAACGCCGTCCGGCAGGATTTGACGCAGGCCGAAACCCGCGAAAAGGCGGAAAAACTCGCCGAAAAGGCCGTCGAGGGATACCGCGCGCTCTCCGGGCGGATGACGACGGTGCCCGTCGAAAAGAACCTGGCCGACGCGGAGTCTCTGTTGAAGCAGTTGCGCGCCATCGCCCACAACATGCGCCTGGCAAACGACTTCGCCGTGCCGGGCAGCGCGCGGATGGGCCGCCCCCACGCCGCTCCGGCGAGACCCGGCATGGCACGGACGCCGGTGGCGACGCGGACGGCCGCGCCGACCGCGAGCGCGGCGGCGACGAAAACGGCGGCGGCGACCCGTTCGGCGGACCAGACGATGGTCCGCGCGCCGAACCTGGACTAGCGGATGCCCTGCTTTTCCGCCGACCCCGCCGGGACGAAGGTGGCCGTTCGCGTCGTGCCGCGCGCGAGCAGGACGAAGATCGACGGGCTGCTCGACGGCGCGCTCAAGATCCGTCTCGCCGCCCCGCCGGTGGACGGCGCGGCGAACGCGGCCGCACGGGATTTCCTGGCGGAAGCGGCGGGCCTCAGGCGGAGCGAAGTGGTGCTGTTGTCGGGCGAAAAATCGCGCAACAAGACCTTCCTCCTCCGCGGCCTCCCGCCGGAACAGGCCCGCCAAAAACTCCTCGGCTGATTCCGC
>JAFSUH010000172.1 GCA_017445365.1 Kiritimatiellia bacterium
GATTTCCTGGCGGAAGCGGCGGGCCTCAGGCGGAGCGAAGTGGTGCTGTTGTCGGGCGAAAAATCGCGCAACAAGACCTTCCTCCTCCGCGGCCTCCCGCCGGAACAGGCCCGCCAAAAACTCCTCGGCTGATTCCGCCGCACCCGAACCGCGTTTTGCCAATGTTCGGCAAAGGGCCGTCCGGCCCGTTGAAAAGCACTTCCTCCGCTTCGCGTGGAAGTGCTTCCGCCTTCACGCGCGTTTTGCCGAATGTTCGGCAAAATCGCCCTGCCTCACTGTTTCCTTCCGGGCACGGGGGCCGCGAGACGGAGACCTGTGAGATCGTCGAAGACGTAATACTTGTAATGGCTCGCGTAGCCGCCGCGCCGGTTGGCCGACCGGCAATTCTGCGCCGTGGACTTCCACCCGCCGCCGCGGTACACCCGTTGCACCGGTTTTTCCCCCTTGGCCGGGACCGGACCCTCCGGATCGGTGACGGGATCCGTGCCCAGATGCTCCTGGTACCAATCGAGGCACCATTCCCACACGTTGCCGTGGAAGTCGTACAACCCCCAGGCGTTGGGCTTGTACGTTCCCACCACCGTGTGTTCCTTGAATCCGCCCGCTCCCTTGTCGCGGTTCCCGTCGACGCGTCCCAGTTCGTTCAGGTTCCGGCATTCGATGGTTCCCGAAAGCGGCTTCCCGGAATTGAGGGGCGCCGTCGTTCCCGCCCGGCACGCGTATTCCCACTGCGCTTCCGTCGGCAAATCGAATGCGATGCCGCTTGCCGCGGTTTTCGCGCGCAGGATTCCGAGGAAACTGTCTGCGTCCACTTCCCGGCCCAGCGGCCACTTGGCGCCTTTCGTCCCGCCGCGGATCATCTTGTAGCTCACCCGCTCGACCGGCCGGGCGTCGCCCTTCGCCCCGCCCTGGTTCAGGGAGACCCGCTTGCCCGTCACGAGGAACCATTGCAGTTGCGTGACCTCGAAAACCCCGATGTAGTACGGCTTGGTGATGGTCACCCGGTGGAGGTCCTCGTTCGGACCGCGTCCCGTCTCGTTTCCGGGACTGCCCATGGTAAAGCTTCCGGCGGGGACGAGCCTGAAAAGCATTTTCGCGCCTTTGTATCCGTTCAAATCCCGCGGAGCCATCGGCAGCGTCGAAACCTTGAAGGCGGCGGCGTTCGTCCCGCCGGTCAAATCGACGACCAGATAGGGCGGCGGATCGGCGGCGGCCGCGCGGAGGGAAAGGAGGAGCGAAACGGCGGCAAGCAAGGGGAAACGATTCATGCAGGTCCTTTTCGGACGGGGGTCATTCGATGGTGATGGCGATGTCCGCGTTCCTGTCGCGTTCGCCCGCGGTTTTCGCCGCCGCGTAACGCGCGACCACGTCGTCGCCGCGCACGCCCATGACCGGCGCGTCCTCGGCGATGGCGAAGTGGTTGCTATGCGCGATGCCGCGGATGAGCGCGAGATCGTCGTCGGTCATCGGCTGCGTGGAAAAGAGCGGCAGGATCGCGCGTCCCGACGGGTCTTCCGCCGTTTTCGAACCCTCGTCGCGGGCATAAGGCCGGCCCTCGCATTCGACAAGCAGGAATCCGCCCACCCAGCCGCCGGGGTTTTCGCCGATGACGATGTCGATGCGCGCCGGTTGCATGGGTTTCAAGGCGAACCATTTTCCGTAGGTGATGGGTTTGGTCGTGAACGAGACGTACTTGTCCACGTTTTCCTCGGGCCGGAAGTCGGTAATCGGTTCGCCCCAGTTGGATTCGAGGACGAGTTCGCCGTCGACGAACACCAGGAGGATGTCGTCGAAGTCGCCCGCAAAGCGGTAGCGGCCGGGCAGGTAGTGCTGGAATCGGCCGGTGTAGTGGATGATCCACTGGCGGGCATCCATTTTTCCTTCGACGCCGAAAACTTTCGGCGCTTCGCCCGCGGCGGTGTAGGGCAGGAGCAACCGGGAGAGATAGAGCGGTTTGGGCACGCGGTAGAACCCCTTCAACGCCTTCGGCGAAAAGCGCGCTTCGACGAGGGAGCGCACGTCGCGGGTGTAGTCGCATTCCCGGTTCCCGCCGTTGCCGTCGCGCTTCAGGTCGTAGAGCGTTCCGACAAGGTCGCCCTCCGCGCGTTTGTCGTATCCGAAAAGCGCGGCCCCGCCGCCCGCGCGCTCGAGTTGCGCGCTCGAAAGCCCCGTTTCCATCAGGGAAAACCGGAAAGGACGACGGGGGACTCGACAGGCGGCAGGGCGGAAAAGTCTTCGACGGCGGGTGGAGCCTCTTCGGCGATCGCTTCGGGCGAGGGGATGGAGAAATCGAAAACTTCGTCCGGATCCGCCAGATCGTCGAGGGGGGTGTCCTCCGGCGGATCGAGTTCCAGTTCGGGGGCTTCGGCGACGGCAATCTCGATGGTTTCCACGGGCGGCTCGCGGACGGCCCGGCCTGCGGCGATGGCGACGAGAAGGGCGGCGAGGAGATGCACCCCGACGACGATGAACGGCTCGGAAACATGGCGCAAGCGATCCCGCATGCGCTGGATGCGAAAGCGGCGGCGGAAATGGGAAACGGCATCGAACGGCTCGGGAATCATGGGAATCTCGTTTTTTCCCGTTTTAAACGCCGCATCCGTCCGGGAAGTTCAGTTCGGCATTCTCCCGGACCGTCCCGGTCCTTTTCCCCGCACGCGGGAATCCTTGTCGTTGGCACTCCGCGCAGGCCTTGTCCTCCGCTCTTTCCGTGGCAACCGCCCGGCGGAGGCGTTCGCCTGCATCATGACGGACATCGACGGGTTGCTCGACGGCGCGCTCAAGATACGCTTGGCCGCCCCGCCGGTGGACGGCGCGGCGAACGCGGCCGCGCGGGATTTCCTGGCGGAAGCGGCGGGCCTCAGGCGGAGCGAAGTGGTGCTGTTGTCGGGCGAAAAATCGCGCAACAAGACCTTCCTCCTCCGCGGCCTCCCGCCGGAACAGGCCCGCCAAAAACTCCTCGGCTGATTCCGC
>JAFSUH010000173.1 GCA_017445365.1 Kiritimatiellia bacterium
AATGGCCGGAATTTGCCAAACATTGGCAAAACCACCCGCCGCGCGCGGAAAACATTTTGCCAAACATTGGCAAAAATCAGGCAAAATTGCCAAACATTGGCAAAACGGCCCGGGCAGGCGGGAAATCCGCTTTTCAGCGGAGGTTCTTGCCGTAGTCGAATTCGCCCGATTCCTTGGTCGCGTCGTAAATCGTCCCCTCCCCGCGCGCCAGGGCGACCATGCCCGTCCGCACCAGTTCCAATATCCCGAATTCGCGAAGCAACGCCACCAACGCTTCCGTCTTGCTTTCTTCCCCGATGACCGACAGCGTCAGGGTCGCCGGCGAAACGTCGATGACGTGCGCGCGGAAGATCCCCGCGATCTGCAGCACCCGGTCGGCCGCCTCCCCCGCCGCCGCCTTGACCTTGATGAGCACCAGCTCACGGCGCACGCAGTTCGCCCGGTCGAGGAGCCGCACCGAGTGGACCGGCAGGAGCTTCCTCAGCTGGTTGCACAAAAGTGCCGTCCGCGCGTCGTCCGCCTTCACCTCCACGGTGATGCGCGAGACCGCCGGGTCGTGGGTCGTCCCCACGGCGAGGGATTCGATGTTGTAGCCCTTGCGGGAGAAAAGGCGCGAGACCTGGCTCAGGACGCCGGAGGCGTTGTCCACCAGAACGGAGATGGTGCGGAGGGGCGCGGGTTCGGGGGCGGGAATGTCTTTTTTCATGGGTCCGGTCCTATTTGACGATGATGCCGCAGTCTTTTTTCCAGTCGAGGATGGTGGGCCGGACGAGTTCGTCCCGCCCGATCTTGCAGACGATGACGGTCCCCTGCCCCGCGCGGGCCGCTTCCAGCGCCGCCCCGAAGGCGGTCCGGAATTCGCCGACGGTCGAAACCCGCGCCGCGCGGATGCCGTATGCCTCCGCGAGCCGCGCGTAATCCGGCCCGCCGCCGAGCGTCGTCGCCGAGTAGCGCCGACCGCACGCGAGCGTCTGCCACTGCCGGACCATCCCGAGCGCCCCGTTGTCGAAGACGACCGTGACGACCGGCAAGCCCTCGCGCGCTTCGGTCGCCAGCTCCGGCGCGTTCATCCTAAAGCTCCCGTCCCCGGTGAAATGCACCACGCACCGGTCCGGGAAGGCCGTTTTGGCCCCCAAGGCCGCGCCCAAACCGAAGCCCATCGTCCCGAAGCCGCCGGAGGTGAGGAGCTGGCCGGGGAAGGAGAAGGCGAAGTTCTGGACGGTCCACATCTGGTGCTGACCCACGTCCGTGGCGACGAAAGCGTCCGCCGGTGCGAGGCGGCAGGCTTCGCGCACGAGCGCCTGCGGGGTGAGAAGCGCATCTTCCGGTTCCGCGGCACGCCCGCCGTCCGCCTTCGCGGCGGCGAACACGTTCCGTTTCCACGCGGGATGCCGCGCGGGCGCCACCGCATCCGCGAGGAGCGAGAGAACCTCGCCCGCGTCGCCGACGATGTGCGAAAACGTCCTGACGTTCTTGTCGATTTCGGCGCGGTCGATGTCGATCTGGACAATCTTCGCCTGTTGCGCGAACCGCTTCGGGTCGAGCGCCACGCGGTCGGAAAACCGGCACCCCGCGGCGAGCAAAAGGTCGCATCCATCCACCGCCCGCGTGCTCGCGGCCGTCCCGTGGAGGCCGACCATGCCGGTCGCAAGCGGATGGCCGGAAGGGAAGGCGCCCATTCCCATGACCGTCGAGGCCACCGGGGCGTCGAGCTTTTCGGCGAGGGCGCGCAGGGGCTTGTCCGCCCGCGCGCGGACCACCCCGCCGCCGCAGAGGATCAGCGGGCGGCGCGCGGCGGAGAGCATCGCGGCGACTTCGGCCACGTCCCCGGCGTCCGGGGAGGGCAGGCGCAAGTCGGCCCCGGCGCGGCGGGCGCGGGAAAGGAGATGGCCGCTTGCGGCGTGCTTTTCGCGCGGGAGCGGCTCGTATTCCGCCTTTTCCGCGGCGGCGTTCTTCAGGATGTCGATCAGGACGGGGCCGGGACGGCCGCCGCGCGCGACGGCGAAGGCCTCGCGGACGGTGTCGGCCATGTCGGACGCGCGGCGGACGGAGAGCGCGCACTTGGTGACGGGCATCGCGATGCCGGTGATGTCCACTTCCTGGAAGGCGTCGCGGCCGATGAGGGGCTCGGCGACGTTGCAGGAGACGAAGACGACGGGCGACGAATCCATGTACGCGGTGGCGATGCCGGTGACCAGGTTGGTGACGCCGGGGCCGGAGGTGGCGAAGCAGACGCCGGGGCGTCCGGAGGCGCGGGCGTAGCCGTCGGCGGCGTGGGCGGCGCCCTGCTCGTGGGCGGAAAGGACGTGGCGGATGCGGCGGCGGTACGCGTGGAGCGCGTCGTACAGGCCGAGGACGGAGGCGCCGGGGACGCCGAAAACGACGTCGACGCCCTGCTCGAGCAGGCATTCCATGAGGATTCTGGCGCCGGAAAGTTCCATGGGGGCGGGACCATACCCCATTCCCCCCCGGAACGGAACCGGAAAACGCGCGGGCAAAATGCAATGGCAACCTTGACAGTCAAGGGGCGTGACCTTAATTTGGCGGCAACCGTCCGCCCCTCCGGCGGGCGGCGGATTTCCCCATGCCCACGACCCCCTCCCCCAACGCGAACGAACCTTCCGGACGGGACATCTGGCGGAACCTGGTCCACGTCTCCGACCTCTTCCGCACCGTCGCCGCGCGCGAGGCCCCCGGGAAGGACCTCAACCGCATCACCGTCAACCAGGCCCGCATCTTCGGCTACCTCTTCCGCCGCCGCACCGACGGCAGGCCCGTCCGCATCAAGACCCTCGCCCACGACCTCGACGTCTCCCCCGCCGCCGCCTCGCAGGCCGTCGAACGCCTCGTCGCCTGGGGCGTCGTGGAACGCACCCCCGACCCCGACGACCGCCGCGCGGTCCGCCTCTCCTTCACCCCGCGCGGGGAAGCCCTCGTCCGCCGCCACGAAGAGCGCGCCGCGGAACTGCTCGACTCGCTCTCCGGCGTCTGCCCGCCGGAGGATTTCGCCGTCTTCGACCGGGTCCTCTCGGCCCTCGTCGCGGAACTCGGCCGCCGCTGGGCCGCCATCCTCGCCGGAAAGGACGCCAAGTCCGCCCGTCCCGTCCGCAAGCCCGCCGCCGCCGGGCGCCGCAAACCCCTTTGAACCCACCCCACCAAGGACAAATTCCATGAACAAGCGCATCACCCTCCTCCTTTCCGCCGCGCTGGCCGCGGCAACAATCCTCCCCGCCACCGCGCAGGACGGCGCGCCCGCCGC
>JAFSUH010000174.1 GCA_017445365.1 Kiritimatiellia bacterium
AATCGATGGCGCCGTTGGTGATGGTCACCTCGCCGCTCTTGACGTCGAACGCGCTGCCGTTGCCGGAGGTGCCTTCGCGGGTGATGGTGAAGCCGCCCAAGTCGATGGTGATTGCATTTCCGGCGCCGGGGTTCGGCTCGATGCGCGCATCCAGCGTCACGTCCGCGAGAAGGGCGACCGTATCGCCGTCCTGCGCCGCGGCAACCGCATCCGCGAGGCTCGCGTACTGCCCGCCGCCGACGATTTCGGCAACGGCGGGAGCGGACGGAGCGGTGACGGTGAAAGTCGCCGTGTAGGGCGCGGTGGCCGTGCCGTCGTCGATGGGGTCCGCCGGATCGGTGCCGCCGGAGACGGAGCCGTAAATCGAAAGCGTGTGGGTTCCCGCGGCAAGCGTCGACGCCACTTCGGCATTGACGGCTCCATTGCCCCATTTCTGGTCATTGCCGTTCAACGGGGAAATGAAGTCACCGCCCATGCTCACGGGCGTGCCATCGTCCACGACGTAGAAATATTCGCACCCGGTCACGTCGCCGCCGTTGCCGGGGTCTTTCCACGTTTTGACGTCGTAGCCGGCGATGACGAGGGTTTCGCCTTCGGCAATCGTGCCCAAGTCCGCGCCATCGAAGGTGCCAACGCCGTTGTCGTAGAGGCTGTAGCTCGTGGTGGTTCCGCCGACTTCGATGGTCACATAGCTTTGATCGGCCCCGAAAAGGCCCCAGTTGGCCGCCAACGCCGTTCCGGCGCAGAGGGAGAAGAGCAAAACGGTCGCCAGCGCGGCGACGGCGAAGGGCCGGGAACGGAAGAGGGAGGACAACGGCTTTTTCATGGGAATCTCCTGATGGAAGGATGATTGTCCGCGATTTTATCCTCCCCGACCGGTCTGGCAAGCCCGAACCGGTCAAACGGTTTACCGGATTCCGGGGCCGGCACGCGGGAAAAGCAAGCGGGCCCACGGAAACCGCTTTCCTTTGCGCCCGGTTTTTGGAACAGTCCGCGCCGTCTTTTCCCAAAAGGAGCAAACCATGCCGATTTTCAACCCCGCCGTCGAAACCATGTCCCGCGAGGACCTGAACGCCCTCCAGCTCGCCCGCCTGCAGGACATCGTCCGCTTCGCCTTCGAGCGCGTCCCCTTCTACCGCGAGCGCATGCAAGCCGCCGGAGTCTCCCCCGACGACATCAAGTCCCTCGACGACGTCCGCCGCCTCCCCTTCATGGAAAAGCCCGACTTCCGCGCGCAGTATCCCTTCGGCATGCTCGCGGTCCCGCGCGACGAGGTCGTCCGCATCCACGCGTCGAGCGGCACCACCGGCAAGGCCACCGTCGCCGCGTACACCGCAGGCGACCTCGAAATGTGGGCCGAATGCGCCGCCCGCGCCCTCGGGTGCGCCGGGATGACCCGCTCCGACACCATCCAGGTCGCCTACGGCTACGGCCTCTTCACCGGGGGGCTGGGCATGCACGACGGCGCCACCCGCATGGGAGCCGCGGTCGTCCCCGCCTCCACCGGCGGCACCGAAAAGCAAATCGGCCTTCTCGTCGATTTCGGCGTCAACGGCATCTGCTGCACCCCGTCGTACGCCCTCCAGATCGCCGAAGTCGCCGAACAGATGGGCGTGGACCTCAGGAAGCAGCCGCTCCGGAGCGCCATCTGCGGCGCGGAGCCGTGGACCGAGGCGATGCGGGCGAACATCGAGTCGCGCTTGGGCGTGCAGGCTTTCGACATCTACGGGCTCACCGAAGCGTGCGGCCCGGGCGTCGGGTGCAGCTGCGAGGCGCACGACGGAATCCACCTGTGCGAAGACTTCTTCCTCGTCGAACTCATCGACCCGGACACCGGCGAACCCGTCCCGGACGGCGAACGCGGCGAACTCATCGTCACGGCCCTTTCGAAGCGCGGGATGCCGCTCGTCCGCTACCGCACGCACGACCTCACCCGCGTGGTGCCGGGGCCGTGCTCCTGCGGCCGGACGCACAAGCGCATCGCGCGGTTCACGGGCCGGACGGACGACATGCTCATCATCCGCGGCATCAACGTGTTCCCCTCGCAGGTGGAGGACGTGCTCGTGCGCATCGACGGGGTGCTGCCGCAGTATCTCCTCGTGGTGGAGCGGACGGGCAACCTCGACACGCTCGAAATCAAGGTCGAGGTGGAAGACCGCTTCTTCTCCGACACGGTGCGCGCGCTCGAAAACCTGCGCGGGCGGATTGCCCACCAGATCAAGTCGATCGTCAACGTCAATGCGAAAATCACCCTGGTCGAGCCGGGCTCGCTCGCGCGGACGCTGGGGAAGGCCAAGCGCGTGGACGACCGCCGCAAGCTCGTCTAGGGGTTGTCCCACCCGTCACTGCAAAGCGGTTCCGCCCTCCGGCGGAACCGCTTTCGTTTTCACCCGCCCGCCCGCGTAGCGAAAGCCAGGAGGGCCATGGCGCCCCAGAGCAGCGCGCCCGCAATCCAGCACGCGCAAAATCCCTTGACCCACCGCCGGAAGCGCGCCTTGCACGCGCGCAAGTCCGCCGCCTCGTCCGGTTCCTCCCGCCGGAACCAGCGCCACATCGCCGGGGTTTGGACCCATCGCCCGAAGCGGATGCCGTCCCACGAATGCAACGCCTGCCACTTCGCGGGGTCAGTTGCCTTCATCTCCTGCAACCGTTTGGCAAGCGGCCTCGTTGCAACGAGCATCCCGATCCAGCAGACGATGCCTCCGGCCCAGCACGCGCAGAATCCCGCGATGCCCGCCAGTACCGCGATCGTGGCCAGCTTTTCCGTCATGCCGCCATTGTCCGTGCCCGCTTTCCCCGTGTCAATCCGCCATGCTTGCGACGCAAAAAAGCGTTTTTGCCAATGTTTGGCAAAAATGGCCCGATTTTGCCAAACATTGGCAAAATGCCCTCGAACGCGGCTTGCGGCCGTGGGCGGACGACCCCTGGCGGGAAGATTTCGGCGGGCATCGGAGAGGCGGGCGGCGGCGGGATTCCGGCCCGGCGTCATCTTTGGATGCAACAGCGCGGCGGGACGCCGCACCTCCGAAAGTGTCCCCAAGCGCGGATTGGCTTTGCATTCGGGGAGGCGACAAAGCCCCAAGAAGCAAGCTCCTTGGGGGCCCCAAGTCTTGCCGCGCTTTCCTTTTTTTGGGGGGTGACGCCCAAGCGGAGCAGGCGCCCTGGCGGGGGAATTCGAGCGGGCAGAGTGCCCCCGGGCGGCACCGGGATTTCGGCAGACCGGTTGACCGGAAGACCGGATTGAACTCGCGGGGTTCCCGGAGGGGAAAAGAAACGGGTGCTTTCTCCTTCGGGAATCCGCCCATTCCAACCCGGTCTTCCGGTTTGCCGGTCAACCGAAAACGCCTGACGCAAGCATGGCGGCCTTCCCTCCCGCGCCAGTGTTGGGAGGAGTGTTTGGTGGGGCGAGCCGGGGTCCCCACGAAGCTTGCTTCGCGGGGTCCCCGAGGCGTCCCCGCCGAGCCGCGGTTTCCCGTATGCCAAACATTGGCAAAATCGGGGCAAATTTGCCGAACATTGGCAAAATGCTTAGGCGGGCGCGGCTTGGGGACGGAAGCGGCGCTGCACGGCGTGCAACGCCGTGGAAGCGCCGCAAAGCAACGGGCCGGACGGCCCTCAGTCGGGTTGCGGCGCGGCGGGGAGGCAGGCTTCCACTTCGCCGATGAACGAGGCCGGCGTCGCCTCGCGGCTCGCACCGAGCCGCCCCAGCACCGTTTCGCCGTCTTCCGCGACGAGGACGTAGGTCGGGTAGCCGTCCACGTCGAACGATTCGGCCAGCGCGCGGTTGCGCAGGACGTACCCCATCGGCACGAGCGTCTTGTCGCTCGGGAAATCGATCCAGACGAGCAGGAGGCGGTCCGCCGCCCACGCGGTCCAGGCCTCCTCGGAGAAGACCTGCCGGTCCATCAGCTTGCACCAGTAGCACCAGTCGCTGCCCGTGAAGTTCACGAGCAGGGGCAGGTGGCGTTCCGCCGCGACGCGTTTGGCCGCGTCGAAATCCATCGTCCACTTGCCGGGCTCGGCGCCCGATTCGGCGGGCCTTGCCGCCGCCGGCAGGCCAAAGCAAGAGAAGGCCAGCGCCAAGGCCGCCACCGCCAGTTTCCGCATCGTTCCACGTGTTTTCATCGGGTTCCTCCTTGTGTTGCCGGGTTCGGACGCGAACTCCGTTCTGCCATTCTGCCCGCTTTCCGCCGCCCGCGCAAGTGGCAACGGGGCCGACGCCGGCCAGTGCGGGAGAAAGATCCGCCAAACGGAAGAGGGCGGGAGCACTTCCACGCGAAGAGGCCCCGCGAAGCCGGCTTCGTGGGGACTGGCGGCGGAGGAAGTGCCAAGAAACGGGTCGAACGACCCCTTGATTTCGGGGGGCGGAATGCGGTTGAATGGGGGGCGATGAACAAGATTTTCCGCGCCGCCCTTTCCGTATGCCTTCCGTTCCTTCCCGCCGCCGCTTCCGCGGTGACGTACGACCTCGCCGCGCTGGGCGGGGCGCTCGTCGTCTCTTCGACCGGCGGAGAGGAAATCGTCCTCGTCCAGTCCGACCCCGGCACGGCCACGACCAATTCCGTCACCGTCCAAAGCGGCGCGGCGGCGACCCTCCGCCTCTCCGGCGTCAACATTTCCAACCGAACGCACGCGGCGGTTTCCGTCGAACCGGGGGCGGAGCTGACCCTGCGCCTCGACGGGACCAACTTCCTTTCCGGCGGCGCCGGGTGCGCGGGCCTCGCCGTCCCGTGCGACGCGGTCCTCCGCATCGCCGCGGGCGAAGCCGCCGGGGGCCTCCTCGTGGCGACCGGCGGCATCGGAGG
>JAFSUH010000175.1 GCA_017445365.1 Kiritimatiellia bacterium
CGTTGCGGTTGAGCCGCGCTTCCAGGTTCTCGTGTGCCCGGTCGTTGTCCAGCACGTGCTTCGCGAACTCGTCCTTCGTGACGTATTCCGCCTTCTTTTCCGTCACCACGCCCAGGGGATTCGGCGTCACTTCCGTTTCCGTCTTCTGGTGCCGGGTCGCCCACACCTTGCACCCAATGTCGAGGAGCTTGAAGACGAGGGCGCCGGAAAGGACGATGCCGCCGCCCTGGATGATGCTGCCCATCTCGCTCATGCTGTCCTCCGGGGAGGAGGAAGGAGGACTCGCGCCTGCGGCGCTCGATGGGTGGTTGCGTTCGTTCGCATGCGGGCAAGATAGCGGCGGCGGGAACCGCCGCCTAATTTTGCGCGCGTTGCGCGCGATGCGCGCGAAAAACCAGCAAGGCCGGGAAATCAAAAAAAATCAAAAAATCGCGTTTCACCCGCACCAGCATTGGCCGAAGTGCCGCTTTTTGTCGTGACACAAAGCGTGGGAAATCAATTTTTCCGTTTGATTTTTCCCGCTTGCCAAGGCTTGGCGGAAAAACGGCCCCGTTGCCAAGCCCTGGCAAGGCCCCGGAAGGTCCTTTGCCAATGTTCGGCAATGTCAAGGGAAATTTGCCAAGGGTTGGCAGAATCCGACGCGGGAAACGTCCAAGCCCTGGCCAAACTTGGCCGCGTTTGCCAAGGGTTGGCAACGCCTTTGCAAGTCGTTTGCCAATGTCCGGCAAAACCGGACTCCGTTTGCCAAAGATTGGCAAAGGCCTATTTCGCGCGTGGTTTTCTTCCTCCGCGCGAAGGTGCGGTTTTCATGGCCGGGGCAAGCTTAACCCCATGCTTTTCCAGGAACTCGAACACGGCCGCACGGATGAAGCTGGCCCGATCGGAAAACCCGGCAAGCGGATACGCCTCGTCGATGGCGCGCAAAAACTCTTCGCGCATCATCAAAATCACTGCTTTTTGGCCGTCGCCTCTCATGGATGGGCAAAACAGTAAAAGAAAAAAGCGTATGTGGCAAATTTATTCTTTACAACCGTTATATAACCGTTCTATATTCGCGCCACGATGAAGACCAACCGAAAAACCGAATCGAAACCCGTGCTGGTGTGGGTGCCGAAGAACCTCGTGAAAAAGGCCGATGATTTCGCGGCCAAAAACGATTTGAATCGCTCGCAAGTATTCCGCATGGCCATCCGCCTCGACATCGCCGACTGCTGGTCGAATGACGAAAGCGAGGCCCCCCAGTGAGCCTCTCCCCCGCCCAGATCCGCCGCTTCTGGCAAGCCTTCCGCCCCGCCTGGAACGCCCACGCGGGGCGGTCCTCCCTCGACCCCTCCGACCGCGCCGCCGCCGAGTCCTGGCGCCACGCCGTCACCGCCGAGGAATGCAACGGCATCACCTCCGTCCGGTGCCTCGGCAACGACGACTTCGACGCCATCATGCTCCGCTTCGCCATCGAAGCCGGCGACGAACCCGCCATCGCCTACTGGGCCCCCGCCGCCGAACGCCGCCTCCGCCACCTCCTCCGCAGGAAGCTCGCCGCCCTGGATCGCATCGACCCCGCCCGCCGGCACGGCCCCGCCTACCTCGCCGGAATCCTCCGCCAGTCCAACCTCCTCTCCCCCCACGCCACCCTCGACGACCTCCCCGCCGACCACCTCCGCACCGCCCTCCAGTTCCTCGACACCCACCTCCGCCGCCTCCGTTCCCGCCCCCCCGCCGCCCTCCTCGAAGACGCCCCCTTCTGACCCTCGGTTTCAGAGACGCAAAAGCCCCCTTGCAAGACCATTGCAAGGGGGCTTCATTATGCTCATGAGGCTCCATTTGGTTTTCTCAAATTCTTGATTCTATCCCCGCCACGTCCCTCGATCCCCCCCCGCCATTTCTCACATCCCCTCCGCCCCGTCAATTCCCCCATCCGTCCCGCCTTTTCACGTAAAATCCCGCCTTTCCTCACTTCTCACCCCCCACCATCCTTCTCCGCACGTTTTCCCCGCAACGGCAAAAGGGCCCGGTTTTGCCAATGGCAAACGACTCGCCGAGGACGGGTCCCCGGCGAGCTTGCTTCCCGGGGCTTCGTCTCGCCCCACCGGAATGCAAGCCGACGCCCAACCGGGGCGGCGCCCTGGCGGGGGATTTGGGCGGGCATCGGGGAGGCGGAGGTTTCCGACAGGTTCGATATTTTCGAAAAATTCGGATCTTTCGAAAATTTCGGAAACGCTTGCTTTCGTCTGGCGGCTATCCCTCCCGCGACAGCGTTGGAGGTCCGGCGAGGCATCGCCAAATTCGCGGCCCCGACAAGCGGGGCCCTCCCAGCCCCTTTCAATGCCCCCGGAGGGGGCTTTCAATGGTTTTCAATGTTCTTTGGTTGTTTTCCTTGCCGCCGGGGCGGATTGCGGCTTGGCGGGGCCCTTCCGACTTGCTACAAGCTCCCCCGCCCATGAAACGCACCCTCCTCTCCCTCCTTTCCGCCCTCGCCCTTTCCCTCGCCGCCTTCGCCGACGGCGAACCCGCCCCCGCCCCTTCCGCGGCCGACGACCCCGCCGCCGCACCCGCCCCCCAGGAGAACCCCATGCAGAAAGTACTCGTCAAAACCACCAAGGGCGACTTCACCGTCGCCCTCGACGCCGCCAAGGCCCCCCTCACCGTCGCCAACTTCCTCGCGTACGTGGACGAAGGCTTCTACGCGGGCACCATCTTTCACCGCGTCATCGACGGGTTCATGATCCAGGGCGGCGGCTTCACCCGCGACATGCAGCAGAAGCCCACGCACGCCCCCGTCAAGAACGAGGCGGCGAACGGTCTCAAGAACAAGCGCGGCACCATCGCCATGGCCCGCACCTCCGTGGTGGACAGCGCGACGGCCCAGTTTTTCATCAACGTCGTGGACAACGGCTTCCTCGATTTCCGCGCCCCGACCCTGCAGGGCTTCGGCTACTGCGTCTTCGGCGAAGTCGTCGACGGCATGGACGCGGTGGACGCCATCCGCGCGGTCAGGACGGGCCGCGCCGGGTACATGACCGACGTCCCCGTCGAGCCGGTCGAAATCCTCTCGGTCGAACGCATTCCGTAACCCCGCGGCGCGCTCCGGCCCCCCCCACCCCATCCCCCCGGGGCGCCCCGCGGCGCCCCTTTTCCCTGCGGAGGCATCATGTTCAAGGACTTTGCGTTGGCACCGGCGGACCCGATCCTCGGCCTCACGGCCGCCTACCGCGCCGACCCGCGCGCGGAAAAGGTCAATCTCGGCGTCGGCGTCTTCATGGACGAGACCGGCACGACCCCCGTCCTCCGCGCCGTCAAGGACGCGGAAAGCGCGCTTCTCGCCGCGGAGACCTCGAAGTCGTACCTCCCCATCGCCGGGACGGACGGCTTCCGCGCCGCCGTCGCCCGCCTCCTCTTCGCGGGGGCCCTCCCCGCGGAGCGGACCGCCGTCCTCCAGGCCCCCGGCGGCACCGGCGCCCTCGCCGCCGCGGCGCACCTCGTCGTCCGCGCCCGTCCCGGCGGCCGCGTCTGGATTCCCGACCCGACGTGGGGCAACCACAAGGCGATTTTCCCCGCGGCGGGGCTTTCGACCGCGGCGTACCCGTACTTTTCCCGCACCACCCGCGGGGTCGATTTCGACGCCTGCGCCGCCACGCTTTCCACCCTCGGCCCCGACGCCGTGGTCCTCCTGCACGCCTGTTGCCACAACCCGACCGGCGCCGACTTCACCCTCCCGCAGTGGGAAGAGGTCGCCCGCATCGCCGCGGAGCGCGGGTGGCTGCCGGTGGTGGATTTCGCCTACCAGGGGTTCGGCGAGGGGCTCGCGGAAGACCGCGCGGGGCTGCTCGCGCTCCTCACCCGCGTGCCGGAAGCCATCGTCTGCTCGTCCTTCTCGAAGAACATGGGGCTGTACGCCGAACGAACCGGCGCGATCACCCTCGTCGGGGAGGACGCCGGCGCCACCGCGCGCGCGGAAAGCCAGGCCAAGCAGGTCGCCCGCACGCTCTGGAGCAATCCGCCCAAGCACGGGGCGGCCGTCGCCGAAGCGATTCTCTCGGACGACGCGCGCCGCACCGCGTGGGAAGGCGAAGTCGCCGCGATGTGCGGGCGGATCCGCGGGATGCGTGCGGCGCTGGTGGAAGGATTGCGCACGCGGCGCGGGGATGTCGATTTCGCGGCGCTGGCGGCGCAGAAGGGGATGTTCTCGTACCTCGCGTTGCCGGACGGGGCGGTGGCGCGCCTCCGGGAGGAGAAGGCAATCTACATGGTCGCGGGCGGGCGGATCAACGTCGCCGGTCTCCTCCCGCGCCAGCTCGATTACGTCTGCGACAGCCTCGCGGAAGTGCTTTGAAACCCCGCCGCCTCGGCGCTTGACAGGCGCGGGCGGTTTGGTAAAAGAGGCGCGCTTTCGAAAAACCGACCCCTTTGGGAGAAACCACCATGTCCATGCATCGCAGTTTGAAGTCCACGAGCAAAGTCTCCGTCCGCCGGAACGTACTCAAGCGTTTCGAGCGCATCGAAGTGCTCAAGGCGGCGGGCAAGTGGAAAGAGGGCGACCGCGGCCGCGGCCTCCCGAAGACCAAGCCCCCCGCGTGAGCGGCATCCAGACCACCGAAGGCGCACGGGTTTCTCCCGTGCGCTTTGTGTGTCGAGGACACTTTGCTTTGCGGCGGCTCCGCGCAACTCCGTTGCACGTGCCGCCGCTTCCGCCTCCAAAGCGCGTTTTGCCAATGCTTGGCAAAAACCGCGAAAATTTGCCAAGGCTTGGCAAAATCGGCATGGAGACGGAAGCGGCGCTGCACGAAGTGGGAGGGCCGCAAGCAACGGGTCGGACGACCCTTGCCAAAGCTTGGCAAAATCTTCCGGAGGTGCGGCATCCTGCCGCGCCGGCGTTTTCGCTTTCCGGTCCGCTTCCGCTCCGATAGGATGCCGTTCCGCCCCCCGAAAGGATTCCCCATGAGCAAAAAAGCGGCCCGCATCCTCGCCCTTCTCGCCTTCGTCGCGCTCTTCGCCCCTTGCCGCAATTTCCTGGATTCGCTGGATATCGGCATTGCCTTCGCCACGGGATGGCGATTCTGGCCCCTCCCCTCCCTTGGGGCTTTTTTGAGGCGTTTCGGCCTTTCCACCCTTGCTTTTTGGAGTCCCCGCATTCTGGCCGCCCTGCTCGACCTGTTGCTGGTCCGCGCCATCCACCGGTACCTCGCGGCCCGCGGTTTCCCGGAGATTTGCACCGATTGCGCCGCCCGTCCCGGCCGCGCGTGGACGTTTTTCGCCCTCTTCGCCGTCTTCAGCGTTTTCGGGGTTTCCACGTCCTGCCGGCAGCTCGTTTGCTCTCCCTCCCCGGATGGGGACCATCCCGGCTTCGACGCTTCCGCGTGGATGGAGGAAAATGCCGCTTCCGCCATCAATTCCGACGGCTCCTTCGACCCCGCCATCCCCGACCCGCTGGAAGGCATCCGGGAGGCGTCCCCCGCGTGGGTGGCGGAAAAGGCGGAGGGGACGGATACGTTGCTCGTCGTGGAACCCGGGAATTGACGATGTACGAAAAAAAACGCGTCCGGCCGATGGGAGGAGACGCTCGCCGCGCTCGCCTGCATCGGGAAGAACGGCGCGGCAAGGAACGGGAGGGCGACCTCAAGACGACTTTGGGCACCTTCGGCTTCAACCGGGCATTCGGCTTGGCCGACGACCCGTGGTGTGCGCTGGATTACGTCAAGGTGGACGACACCCATTACTGGGACTGCAACGGAGAAGCGGCGCGCTACAACACGCTGGTCACGACCGGTGAATACCGGGATTTCGACAAGGAGGCGTCCGAGCGCATCGCCGATTGCCCGGATGCCTACCGCTACGTCCTGAACACGACGTGGAACGAGGAACGGATTCCGGGGAAGGGGTCGGCAATCTTCCTGCACAGCCAACGCGAAGGGCGCACGTACACCGCTGGATGCATCGCCATTCCGGAGAAGGCGATGGAATATGTCATGCGCCACGTCCGGCCGGAGACGAAAATCCTCATCCGGTTGAAGGATCTTTCCGAGAACGGGACCGGGCAAACCCGTTGACCCCCGCCTCCGGGGGGCGGGGGGAGGGCCCCTCTTGTCGGGGCCGTTGCACCCGAAGGTGCCGCCTCGCCGGGTCCCCAACGCTGGCGCGGGATGGCTGGCCGCCACGCGGAAGCTTGCTTGACGGTGTGTTGCAAAATCCATACGATTCCAGCAAACAAAATTGTCCAATGGAAAACAACAAGTTTGAAAACTGGCGAAAAAGGAGCCGAAGATGATTCGGGAAAGCGTGATTGCCGCCGTGGCGGCCAAACAGAAAGAGCATGTTTTGGCCCGGGCCGGCGGTTTGCCCCGGCTGGAGAAGCTCCGCGCGGCCCCGGCGGGATTCGCGTGGATAATCAGCGGCGTCCGCCGGTGCGGGAAATCGACGCTGATGGAACAGTTCCTCCGGCAGGCGCCGGACGAAGCCTTCTATCTCAACCTGGAATCGACGGCGCTGGCCGGGCTTTCCCTGGAAGACGCCGGGCGGTTGGACCGGGCCATCGGGGCCACAGGCGCGAAGACGATCTATCTCGACGAGGTGCAGACGCTTGCCGGGTGGGAACGCTACGTGCGGACGAAGCTCGACGAAGGCTTCCGCGTCGTCGCCACCGGCTCGAACGCGTCCCTGTTGGGGCGGGAGTTGGGAACGAAACTCACCGGACGGCACGTGGACACGGAGCTTTTCCCCTTCGACTACGGCGAATTCCTTGCCTTCACGGAACGCACGCCCGGTGCGGATGCGACGCGCGCCTACCTTGCCGCGGGGGGATTCCCCTCCTATCTCGCCACGGACGACGAGCGGATTCTCGAGACGCTTTTCGCGGACATCCTGGAACGGGACGTGGCGCTCCGCCACGCCGTGCGGGATATCGCGGGATTGCGGCGCCTGGCGGCCTGGCTGGTCGAGAACGCCGGCGGAAAGATGTCGGCCCAGCGGCTTCGGCAACCGCTCGGCGTCGCTTCCGCCTCGACCCTCCTGCAATGGGCGGAGCATCTCGCCGATGCCTACCTCTTTTCATTCCTGCCGAAATTCAGCCCGTCGTTGCGGGTCCAGCTCGTCAATCCCCGCAAGATCTACTGCATCGACACCGGATTGCAATGCGCCCTTTCCGCGACGAATGCGCCGGACGAATCCCGCTTGTTCGAGAATCTCGTCTTCCTGGCGCTCCGGCGCCGTTTCCGCGATCTGGCCTACTTCGAAGGAGACGGGCGGGAATGCGATTTCGTGGCGGTTGCGGGCAAGCGGCCGCTGGATCCCGTGCAGGCCACCGTCGCGCTGAACGAAGACTCCGAGGAGCGGGAAGTCACGGGAATGCGCGCGGCCATGGCGGCGCTGGGACGCCGCCGGGGTTGGATCGTGACCGTCGGCGAGGAGGACGTTCTCTCCGTGCCGGAAGGGGAAATCCGCATCGTTCCGTTCCATGCGTTCGATCCGGCCGCGATCGGCGAAGCGGCACCGGTCGCGAAACGGGAGAATGGGAGCGGAACGTGAACCGTACGCGCGAAACAAGGAAAACGGCGGGGGCCGTCCCCGTCCACCACCTGTGGCCGATCGGGTTGTCGCTTCTTTGGCTCCTTGGGGAAATCCGGTATCGTTGCCGTTCCGCGAAAGGATTTTACGGGCGGCCGACGCCATACATGGATTCGTTCTTCCTTCTCCTTGCCGACTTGGCGTTCCTTGTCCTTTCCATCGTCCCGTTCCGCCTGCATTGGCGCAAAACCAAACGGGTGCACTGGGGATTCCCGGTTTCCGCATGCCTTCTGGTTGCAGGCCTTCTCGTCGCCTGGCGGTTCCTGGCGGAAATCGGATTTGTGACCTGATCCGAAAAGCGCATTTGAAGGCGGAAGCGGGGACTCGCGCAGCGGCGTCCCCGCAAAGCACCGTGCCTCCGGCACCCTTCGGAACCAAACCGCAGTGCATGGCGGAATGGTGAGAACTTTTCCGCCATTGAATGCGGTTTGGTTCTTGATGTCCCCGGTCCGGCGGAGTAGGATGCCGGGCATGGAAATCCAACGCATCTACGACAAGATTGTCGCCTCGCACCTTGCCAAATACCGGCAGATGGCCTTTCTCTCCGGTCCGCGGCAGGTGGGAAAAACGACCGTGGCGAAACACTTCGCACCGCATTACTTCGACTGGGACAACGTGAATGCGCGCACCCGGATTCTCAAGGGCCCCGATGCCGTTGCGGAGGCGGCGCATCTGGACACCCTCCGGGAAGGGAAGACCGTCGTGGCTTTCGACGAAATCCACAAATACCCCCGGTGGAAGGATTTCCTGAAAGGATTTTTCGACACCTACGAGGCGGATGCGCAAGTCGTCGCGACGGGGTCGGCGCGGATGGACGTTTTCGGCAAGGGCGGCGACAGCCTCATGGGGCGCTATTTCCCGTACCGCGTGCACCCGCTCTCCGTGGCGGAACTGCTGGGCGGCGGCTTCCCCGGCGACAAGAGCCTCCTGCGGGAACCCGCGCCGCTTGACGAAACGGAATGGCGCGCGCTTCTCGTGCACGGGGGGTTCCCGGAGCCGTTCGTGCGCCGGGAAGCGGCGTTCACCCGGCGGTGGCGGGCGTTGCGGTCGGCGCAGTTGCTCAAGCGGGACGTCCGGGACCTGTCGAACATCCAGGAACTGGCGCAACTGGAAGTGCTCGCGCGGATTCTCGCGAAGCGGTCTTCGGATCAGGTGGCGTTTTCGTCGCTTGCTTCCGAAGTGCGGGTCGGGGAAAACACCGTGCGCGGCTGGATCGAGGTCCTCAAGTCCCTCTACTTCGGCTTCACCGTGCAACCCTATTTCGCGAACATCGAAAACGCCTTGCGCAAAACGCCGAAGTGGTACCTCCGGGACTGGTCGGGCATCGCGGACGAAGGCAAGCGGGCGGAAACGTTCGTCGCCTGCCATCTCCTGAAGGCCGTGGAAGGGTGGACGGACTTGGGGCTTGGCGAATTCGCCCTGTTCTATTTGCGGGACAAGAAGAAGCGGGAGGTCGATTTCCTCGTCACGCGGGATTCCTCGCCGTGGTTCCTGGTCGAAGTGAAGAAAGGCGATGCGCCCCTTTCGCCGGCCTTGGCGCATTTCCAGGAAGCCACGGGGGCCGGACACGCCTTCCAGGTGGTTCTCGACGCGCCATACGTGCAGGCCGATCCCTTCCAACGGACGAAGCCGACAATCGTCCCGGCGCGGACGTTCCTTTCGCTCCTCCTGTAATCCGCCTCTCCGGTCCTGCGCCCCCCGCATCCGGCCGCACTTTTGCCGATGCTTGCCAAAGGGACGTCCGGCCCGTTGCTTGCACTTCCTCCGTTTCGCGTGGAAGTGCATCCGGCTTCACGCGCAATTTGCCAAACATTGGCAAATTCGAAAGGTGGGGCGAGGCGTCCCCGCCGAGCCGTTTGCCAAACCTTTCCCAAACGGCTTGAAGGCGGAAGCGGGGACTCGCGCAGCGGCGTCTGCCGCAAGGCAACGTGGCGAACGCCACGGTTGACCGCGTTCCCCGCGGGCGCTAGAGTTCGCGTTCCCTTGCGGCCGGGTTCCCGCCCTGCCCCCCACCCCACCCCCCACGAAAGGTTTCCATGAGTCCGTTCGACACCGCCTCCAAGGGCGCTCTCCTCTTCGATCTCGACAATCTCGTCGTTTCCGCCCGCCGTCTCTACTACGCCGCGCTCAAGGAAATCGTCTCCGCCCAGGGCAAGGAACTCTCCCCCGTCCTTTTCTCCCGTTTCTTTGTCACCGGCAACGGCGCCGACATCCCCGCGCTGTACGCCGCCCTCGGTCTCGCCCCCGATGCCGCCGACGGCATCGACGGGCAGATTTCCGAAACCGTCATCCCCCGCCTCGCCGCCTCCACCGCGAAGCCCGACCAGGCCCTCTCCGACTGGATTGCCGCCGCCCAGGCCCGCGGCGCGACCGTCGTCGCCCTCACCCGCCTTTCCGCCGACGCCGCCGAGTCCCTGCTCGCGCGCATCGGCCTGAACCCCGAAGCCGTCCGCCCCTTCACCATGGACGAGCCCGGCGACCCGGCGGCCTGGGGCAAGGCCTGCGCGTCGTTCGCAAAGCTCCCGCGCCGTTGCGTGGCGGTGGTCACCTCCTCCGACGCGGCGAAAGCCGCGCTGGCGGCGCATCTGGGCGTGGTCGCGGTCCCCGACGAGTACACGGATTTCCAGGACTTCGGCGGCGCGGACGCGGTGGTCGGGTCCCTCAAGGAACTCGACGCGAAAGAATACTTCGATGCCATCCGCCTCTAGGGCGAAGCCCGCGGCGCGCGCCGGGAAAAAGGCCGCCGGACCGGCCTCCCCGCGCGGCGCCCTGCGCGCGAAGGGTGCTGTTCCCGGCGGCGCCGCCGCCGCGAAGGAACTGCGCGCGCTCCTTGGTGTCATGGATTGCCTGCGCGACCCGGAGCGCGGTTGCCCGTGGGACAGGGAGCAGACGCACGAATCCATCCGCGGAAGCCTCCTCGAAGAGGCGTACGAGGCCATCGACGCGATCGACGAAAAGGACCCCGCCCACCTCAAGGAGGAATTGGGCGACGTGTTGTTGCAAACCGTCTTCCACGCCCAGCTCGCGCAGGAAGCGGGCGCCTTCGATTTCGCGGAAGTGCTGCACGCCCTCCGCGACAAGCTCCTCCGCCGCCACCCGCACGTGTTCGGTGAAGTCAAGGTCCGCGGGACGGACGACGTCCTGCGCAACTGGGAAACCATCAAGGCGGGCGAAAAGGGCGGCAAAGAAGTCCGCCGCATCCTCTCGGGCGTCCCGAAAAGCGCGCCGCCGCTGGCCCGCGCACGGATGCTCCAGAAGCGCGCCGCGCGCGTCGGCTTCGACTGGCCGGACGCCGCCGGCGCCGTCGAAAAGATAGCCGAGGAAGCCGGCGAAGTCGCTTCGGCCTTGAAGAGCGGCCAAACCGCCGCCGTCGAGGAAGAGCTGGGGGACCTCCTCTTCAGCGTCGTCAACGTATGCCGCAAGGCCCACGTCGATCCTTCCCTCGCCCTGACCAAGGCCAACAAGAAATTCGAAAAGCGCTTCGGCAAGGTCGAAGACGCCCTCCGCGCTGCCGGCAAGACCTGGAAGGACGCCTCGCTCGAAGAAATGGACCGCGCCTGGAACGCGGCGAAGGGTCGTTAGGGGTCGCGGACCCGTTGTTTTGCGGCGCTTCCACGGCGCAAGTCGCCGTGTAGCGCCCGCCTTCGCCTCCAAACGGGAAGCGTCCTTGGGGGTGCGGGGGAAAATCCCCGTCGGTTGTCGAATCCCGTTCGCTTTTGGCGGGATGTTTGATGTTTTTCCGCATTTCTTGATTTGTCTTGCAAGTGTATTGAGATTGCAACATATTGTTTCCTGAAAGCATTGCAAAAGGAATGCGACATGAGCTCAACCACCCTCCAAATCCGGCTTGATGCCGACCTCCGGCACGAGGCCGATGAATTGTTTTCCGCAGCGGGTCTCGACCTGTCTTCGGCGGTACGCCTGTTCCTGCGGCAATCGGTCATCCGCCGGCGTTTGCCTTTCGAGGTCATCGGGGCGGACCCGTTCCACTCCGAAGCCAACCAGCGCGCCCTCGCCGACTCCATCCGCTCCATCGAGCGCGGCGAAGCCCAAGCCCACGCCCTTGTCTCCCCCTGACGTCATGGATGTCCTTTTTTCGCCCCGCGCCTGGGAGGAATACACCCAATGGCAGCAGGAGGACAAAAAGACGCTCAAACGCATAAACCTTCTCGTCAAGGACATCGAGCGAAACGGCCACGCCGGCTTGGGCAAACCCGAACCCCTGCGCGGGTGGGACGGCTACTGGAGCCGCCGCATCGACGACGCCAACCGTCTCGTCTACAAACTGGAAGCCACAGGCCCGACCCGCCGTCTCCTCATCGCCCAGTGCAAAACTCACTACGAATGACCGCCCCGACGAAGGGGGGCCGTTAGGCCCGTTGTTTTGCGGCGCTTCCACGGCGCAAGGCGCCGTGTAGCGCCCGCCTTCGCCTCCAAACGGGACGCGTCCTTGGGGGTGCGGGGGAAAATCCCTCGCCGGTTGTCGAATCCCGCTCGCTTTTGGCGGGAGGCATTCCCGCCCGCGCCAGCGGCGCCGTTCCTTCCCGCTTGCCTCCTCGCCCATCCGGCAAAACTTTCCGCGCGTTTTCCGGCGATTGGAAAACGGTTGGAGGAGCGAAAGGTACTTTATGGGGGCTGGCTCCTCGATTTCTCGTCGCTATCCGGGTTGTCCCCGCCCATTCGTGAAAAACCCCCACCTTCGGAGAATGCCTGTTCCAAATTGGCAACAAGTGTCTCCAATCCACTCCGTGACTGGACATCCACCTTCCATTCGTTATCAAAATACACAACCACCTTTGACAATTCATCAAGTCGACCCTGTTTGGCAAGGGTGGACAACAACGTGGAATAATGCTCGAAACTTCTTATGTAAGTTCCCAGACAGAGCAATCGTTCAAATGCCCGCCCATAATGACATGCTCCCATCATGGACAAAATCCACAAAAGCAAAATCAATGAAATGGATGGAACAAGATTGCGTTTTGAGGATTTCATGGAATGCCTTTTGGTTTCGGGTGTCCGTGTTGCAAGGGAACGCCTGGCAGAAGGAGCGGCGCGGGGCAAAGGAGGAATGTCGATGGCGAATTTCCGTCGCGAAAACATTGCCATCCGTCGTCTCCCGCGCTGGCGGCGCCGTTCCCTCTTGCCCCCTCCCCCATCCCTTGCTTTGCCGGCAAAATGCCGACTCCCAATGATTCTTGGCGGGCGGCGGGGGTCTTTCAGCAACTGGCGGTGACGGAGCCCCAGAGGAGGAAGAGGGCGGCGAGCCACCAGAGCGCCACGGCGGCGGCGGCCAGCAAGGCCGGGCGGAGACCGGGACGCCAGAACTGACGGGCGAACAGGTACAGCAAGCCTGCCGCCAAGGCCAGCCAGAGCCAGGGATTGATTCCCAAGTAGCCAAGGAGGCGCCGCGGCCACACCGCGCATTCGAGGAATGCGCGCCAATCCCACTCGCCCAGCATCGATTTCAGTTCAAGCGAGAAGATCGTGGTGCCGAACAGGCACACCACGGCATCCAGCAGCAGTGTCTTTTTCCAGTTCATGGGGGGACTCCGGGGCGGACGGGAAGGCGGCACGGAAGGCGCCCGGGAAGATGTGGATGGGGAAAGGAAATGTGTGCCGTTGTTCATGGTGTGTCCCTTTTTCTTCCCTTTTCTTCCAGCTCTTCTTTGCAGGCACGAAGCCCCTTTCCGATTTCTTTTTCAAACCCGGACAACAGTCGGGTGGCCTTGAGAAAGATGGCCTCGGCTTCCCGTGCATTGTCTTCCACGTTCAAAACGTAATATCCCAATTCAATCCATGCATCCAGACATTGGCCGTCCAGATCCAATGCGTGTTGGAACGATTTTTTGGCCTCATCCAACGGCAACTCCGTGCTGTCGGCCATCTGAAGGCACATACCCCGCAAAACCCACAATCTTGGCGACAACATGCCATGTCCCGACTCTTCGATTCGGCGCAAGGCCTCGTCGAACCGTCGTGCGTGCATCAGGGATTCTATCGTGTCCGGAAATTTGGAATCAGGCCCCTTTCCCGGCTTCCTCCGTGCTGCGTCCAAATCTTCTCCGCGCTCTTTGCGTCCCTGCGTGGGATTTCTTTGTTTTGCGGTGTTCATGCGGAAGCCTTTGGTTCGCGGGGTTCGGGTTGCAAGGACGTCTAGCAGAAGGAGCGGCGCGGGGCAAAAGGAAACGCGCGGCGCGCCTTTGGCGCGGTTGAAAAGTTGAAAGGTTGAAAAGTTGAAGAATGGCCTTCAACAGATTTCCTCAAGCTTTCACCCTTTCAACTCTTCACCCTTCAACCCTTCAGAGCGGTGCGCCCGCGGAGCGGGCGGTATGTGGATGGAAAGGGATGGATAAGGTGAAAACAATAACGTATTGTTTGCTTGACAATGAAATGCAAATGTTTTCTATTCGGCAAGGGTTGACAGACGAAAGGTTTTCCAATGGCACAGGTCAGTTTCAGGATGGATGATGATTTGAAGATGGTTGCGGATGATACGTTCCGCTCGATGGGCATGACGATGTCGACGGCCATCAACATTTTCGTGGCGCAGACGGTGCGGCTCGGGCAATTCCCATTTGCCATCAAGGCCGATCCGTTCTATTCGGAAGCCAACATGGCCGAGTTGCGCCGCCGTGCCGCGGACGTGGAGGCGGGGCGGCATCTCGTCGAACACGAGTTGGCGGAGGCGGGGGAAGCCACCCATGCGTAAGGTCTGGCACGAGGAGGCCTGGGAGGAATATCTCGCCTGGCAGGGCACGGACAGGAAGACGCTCAAGCGCATCAACCAACTCCTCCAGAGCATCGACCGCAACGGCTATGCTTGTCTCGGCAAGCCGGAACCGTTGAAGCACGACTTGGCCGGCTGGTGGAGCGTCCGCATCAACGACGCCGACCGCTTGGTATTCCGCATCGCGGGCGACCGCCTCGAAATCCTTTCCTGCAAAGGCCACTACTCTTGAGCTATGCGCCTGGGGCGCGAGCGAAAAGGGAACAGGGAAAAGTGAAAAGTTTGCGGTGCGCCCGCGGAGCGGGCGGGGGTGGACGGGATTTTCGATGATTGAAAAAAAATTCCGCGCGTTTTCCGGCGATTTGAGGGACGGTTGGAGAAGCGAAACGCATCTGCATCACGGACGCTTGGAATAAAACACGAATCCGTTGCCGCGCTTCACTTCCGCATAACCCAGCTTCGGGTACAAGGAATTCGTCCTGATGTTCCAGCAGGGAGTATCAAGCGTGAACTCTTTTGCCCCGGGGAACATCTTCTCGATTTCCCGCATCATGAAGATGCCGTATCCTTTCCGGAAATGCTCCGGAGCGACAAAGATCCTTCCGACATTCAACTCGTCTCCGTTCGGAAAAAGGAGTGCTCCGCCGACAATGAGACCATCTTCCGCAAGCTTGTACAGATGACCCTGTTCCGCCATCTCGGCATGGAACTGCACGGACATGTATCCGGGCGGTCCGCAGGGAGCCGGTGCCCCGACCGAAACATCGCTGTCGAATGCCCGCTTCGAGATCCCGTTTATGGTCGGGGCATCGGATGTGCTTGCTTTCAAAAGTTGAAGACTCATTCTTTTCTCCTGGATGAACCTGATTGCTTGAACAATGCATGAGGCTGGTTCACGGATGCCGCCGCCCGGGGCGCTGGGCGGGCCTATTTCAGGGAGATGCCGCGTTCTTCGAACCAGCGGGCGAGGGCTTCGGCCGATTCCGCGGTGAAGGGATAGTCGTCGGAGAAGGTGTTCCAGCGGAGCGCTTGGCCATGTTGCATGGACGTGAGGGCGAGCCGTTCACCGCCCTTCCACCAGTCGATGCCCGGATGGCCGCAGCACATGCGGATGAGAACCCTCCGCTGGGACTGTCCTCGAATTGGATCATCGCCGTGAAGGTGGCAACTTCGGCAGCGTTGGTAAGGACGACGAGGGTGCGCTGGCGGTCGATGTCCTCTTCGGGCACGCAGCAGTCGAAGCCGCCGTCCCGGACCACGATGCGGTCGGCTTCGGAAACCGTCTTGAAGAAATACGCCTTCTCCGCACGGGCGAGATCCCAGAGGGATACCCGGAAGGGCGCATTGGTTCCGACGACGAATACCATGTTCGTTTCGGCGTCCGCGGCGAGGTTGGAGAGGGAGTCGGGATCGATGCCCGCCGCGCGGCAGTAGTTGAGGGCGAATGACGGCCAGAGCGGCGGGAAGGGGCGTTTCTCCGAAGGTTCCCGCGAGAGTTCGTCCACCTTGCCGGAGGAATCGACCCGAAAGACGACCGTCTCGGTCCATTCCTTCTCTTCTTCGTCCGATTCGGCGTCACGGAACGGATTCTTGATCATCCCATGGATGGATTCGCAGGTGAACAACCAAGCCGTGCCGCCGTCGGCGTCGGCGACGGTCTGGATGGCGTAGGGGAACAACAGTTCGTCATTCTTCCGGTAGTTCAGGCATCGTTCGGCCTCTGCAAAGTTGCGGGGCGGCGGCATGAAGCGATACCCGTAGCCATTCTCGACATGGTAGAGCCCCGTCAGGGCGTCGAGTTCCGAAAGCAGCTCTTCGAGCGAGATGCCGTCGGCGCGGAGCGTGATGGCGGGAAGCTCGTTGGGGGCGGAGCGGTCGAGCCGGACGATGAACGGGAAGGGCTCCTCCGGATTCATCGCAGTTATCTTTGACCCGATGTCGGCGAGCACCTCCGTGAACGCGACGTTCCCGTAGTCGACGGAGAGCTTCGTCCCGGAGAATTCATCCGCAAACGCGGGAAGCGAGAGGAGCAGGAGGAGGAGCAGTAGGCGTTTCATGGTTGTTGTCCTTTCTTGTGTTCTGCGTTCCTTTCTTGATTTTCCGCAACATGAAGTCGCTTTCCTCAACCACCATCATGATGTTCACGGGAAGCCTTTGGTTAGCGGGGTTCGGGTTGCAAGGACGTCTAGCAGAAGGAGCGGCGCGGGGCAAAAGGAAACGCGCGGCGCGCCTTCGGCGCGAGGGAAAAGTTGAAGAATGACCCTTCAACAGATTCCCGCAACCTTTCACCCTTTCAACTCTTCACCTTTTCAACCTTTCAGGGCGGCATCCTGCCGCGTTTCCACGCAAGGGTGGTGCAAGGGGGAGCCGGAGGGGGGCGGTCACGGTTTGTTTCCCGCCAGAAAAGCGGAGGCAATCTCCCAAAGGGTCAGGATGGTTCCGACCGAACCGAGGAAGGCGAAAAACAGCCCCAGCAGCTCCGGGTCCTCCACCCACCGTTCCGGCGCCTTCCACCAGACGGGCTCCTTGGGTTTGTCCTTCCGCATCTTCGCCTCCCGCAGCAGATGCACCCCCGCGCACAGGCAAACGAGAGCCCCAACCAGCTTTGCCAGCATCAGCACCATCCGTCACCCCTCCTCCCGGGCAGGACGGGGTTCCTCGTGCATGGTGCATTCTGCATTGAGCTTCCGGATTTCCGCGGCGGCTTTCGCGAAGTAGAGGTCGAGGTAGTCGGGGGCGAAGGCGGAGGCGTGCGGGTAGAGGAAGCAGTTGGGGGCGTCGCGGAGCGGCGAGTCCGCGGGAAGCGGCTCCTCCCGGAACACGTCGAGCAGCGCCCCGGCGAGGGCGTTGCGCCGCAGGGCGCCGGCGAGCGCTTCCTCGTCGAGCAGGTTGCCGCGCCCGAAGTTGTAGAGGAAGGCGCTTGGCTTCAGGAGCGCCAGCCGCCGCGCGTCGAGGAGCCCGTCCGTTTCCGGCCCGGAGGGAAGGAAGCTCGCGACGTGGTCCGCGAGGGGGAGGACTTCATCGAGCTCCCCCACCCCCGCCACGCGGTCCGCCGCCGCGGGGTCGGGGACGGGCGAGCGCCGGACGCCGATTACGGTCGCGCCGAAGGGCTTGACGAGCGCGCCGAAGGCCCGGCCGATGCGGCCGAAGCCGAGGATGGCGACGGTCTGGCCGCACAGGCGGCGCGAGCGGAGCATGATGTCGCGGCGCGGCCAGGCTTTCCCGCCGCCGTCGCGGCGCATGGCGGAGGCGAAGGGGAGGAGCCCGTGCGTGCAGGCGAGCAGGGCCCCCAGCGCGGTTTCGGCCATGATGGCGCCGTGGAAGGTGCCGTAGTGCATCGCGACCCGCGGCGGCGGGACCACGCGGAAGTAGTCGCGCCCCGCGGCGGGGGTGCAGAGGTGGCGGAGTTTCGGCGCGCGGTCGAACCACTCCTGGCGGAAGTCCCAGACGAAGACGGCGCGGGCTTCGGGGAGGAGGGCGAGAAACTCCGCCTCGCTCGTGCAGCGGCGCACGTCCGCGCCGTCGCCGCAGAGGTCGGCGAAGCGGCGTACCTGCGCCTCCGTGGGCCGGAAGACGTCCATCGCGTGGGAAAGGTAGACAAGCCGCAAATCGCTCATGCCCCGAGCATGCCACGGCCCCCGCCGGCGGAGGAAGCAAGAAGTAAAAAAGTAAGAAGTGCGGAAGCGGCGCAAAGCGCCGCGCCCGGAGACAATTTGCCAATGTTTGGCAAATTTTACGTGATTTTGCCAAGGTTTGGCAAAATGTTTCCCGTGCGCGGCAAATGGATTTGCCAAGGTTTGGCAAATTTTGCCCGTTTTTGCCAATGTTTGGCAAAACGCTCCCGTGCCGCAATCCTTCCCGCATGGAACAACCGCCTCCCGCCTCCGGCCAGCATTCCCGCCCCCGGGCCATCTATTTCCCGTGGTTGAGTTGGTTCGTTTTCGGCGCGCTGAGTTTGCTGGGGCTGTGGGTTGTGCGGTACTTCCTTCTCCATGACGTGCCGTATTGGGACTTCAGGAAAAGCGCATTCACCTTCACTCTGCCCTGCCTGGGGGTGTTTTTGTCCCGCCCCGTCCTGCTGTTTTCCGGGGACAAGGTGCATGTCATCCGCTGTTTCGGGCTGTACTGGCGGCGTATCCGCGCTGCTGGCATCCTCAAGCTCGTGCTTTTCTTGAACAAAGGAGACGGCCCCGTCATCTCCCGGATTGGCAGCATCTATCTCGTCCTGAAGAACGCGGAAAGCTTCGAGCTGTGGTTCCTTCCGGGCCAGAAACGGAAAATCGTGGAAGAATTCGTCTCCCGCTGGAACATCCCTCTCGAAATCCCCTGAAGCATTTTGCCAAACATTGGCAATTTGGAACCCTTTTTGCCAAACATTGGCAAAATCAAAAACGCGCGCAGTGGGTGTTTTTGCCAAACATTGGCAATTTGCGCTTGGAGGCGGAAGCGGCGGCACACGCAGTGGAGCCGCCGCAAAGCAACGTGCCTCCGGCACCGCCGCCGCTATCCGTTGATCGGATATGACACGGTTTCGCCTTCGGTCCAGTCGCCGTCCGCCGCGATGGCCGCCAGCGCCGCTTCCAGCGCCGCCGCCTTCACCTTCCCCGTCACCATCACCACCGGCACGTACTTCGCCCCCTCCTCCCCCTCCTTCTGGATGACCGACGCGATCCCGATGCCGTGCGCCCCCAGCGTTTGCGCCATCCGCGCCAGCGCCCCGGGGGTGTCCCGCAGCGAAAAGCGCAAGTAATGGCGGCTTTCCTCCTCGCCGCGCGGCCGCCGCGCGATTTCCCCCGCCTCCGGCAGCCGCTCGTACCGCCACGCCCCGCCACGCGCAATCGCTTCCGCCGCGTCCGCGATGTCCGCGACCACCGCGCTCGCCGTGGCCGCCCGGCCCGCCCCCCGGCCGTAGAACAGGGTCGTCCCCACGCTGTCTCCCTCCACCAGCACCGCGTTGAACACGCCCGAAACCTGCGAGAGCAGGTGTTCGCGACCGACCAGCGTCGGAGCGACGGACACCTCCAGCCCCGCCGGCCCGCAGGCCATGTGGGCCAGAAGCTTGATGCGGTAGCCGAGGTCGCCCGCGTAGCGGATGTCGCGCGCGTCGATGCCGCGGATGCCGCGGACGGCCACGTCCTTCGCCTCCACCAGCTTCCCGCACGCGAGCGAGGCGAGAATGGCCGCCTTGTGGGCGGTGTCGTGGCCGTCGATGTCGAGGCTCGGCTCGGCCTCCGCGTATCCGGCTTCCTGCGCGGCGTGCAGAACCGGGTCGAAGGCGAGGCCTTCCGACTCCATGCGCGTGAGGATGTAATTGCAGGTGCCGTTCAAGATCCCCTCGATGCGGAGGATGCGGTTGGCGACGAGGCCCTCGGTGAGCGCCTTCAAAATCGGTATGCCGCCGCCGACGGACGCTTCGAAGTGGAGCCTGGCGCCGTTCGCGCGGGCGGTCTCGAAGAGCTCCTTGCCGTGTTCGGCGATGAGCTTCTTGTTGGCGGTGACGACGGCCTTGCCGCGCCGCAGGGCGTCGAGCACGAGCGTGCGGGCGATGCCGCACCCGCCGATGGTTTCCACCACCACGTCCACGTCATCGCGGGCGATGGCCGCGGCCGAGTCGCGCGAGAGGATGCCGTCGGGCACTTCCACGCCGCGGTCGGTGTCGAGGTCGAGGTCGCAAACGGCGCGCAGGGCGACTCGCACGCCGAGGCGCGCGGCCAGAAGGTCGCCTTGCGCCAGCAGGATTTCGACCACGCCCGCGCCGACGGTCCCGAATCCCAGGACCGCAACGCCGATTTCGTTCCGTTTTTCCGTCATGAAATGTCTCCTCGCAGGGGTGAAGTCCGCCAATCCTAGCACATTCCCCGGCGATTCGTAGATTTTTGTGGTTTCCCGCGGCGGGCGGGTGTAGCGTCCGGGGGCATGGACAAGAACGATTTGATTTTCGTGACCGGCGGAAGCGGTTTTCTCGCCATCAACCTCATCCGGTACCTGCGCGAGCGCGGTTTCAAGCGCATCCGCACGCTCGACATCGCCCCCTTCGACTATCCCGAAGCGGACGAAATCGACCACGTGTTGGGCGACGTCCGCGACAAGGCGGCCGTGGCGAAGTGCATGGAAGGGGCCAAGTGGGTCGTGCACACCGCGGCGGCCCTTCCGCTCTATTCGGAAGCGGACATCCTTTCGACGGAAATCCAAGGGTGCGCCAACGTGCTGGACGCCGCGCGCGACGCGGGCGTGGAGCGGGTGGTCAACATCTCCTCGACCGCGGTGTACGGCGTTCCCAAGCACCATCCGCTGTACGAAACCGACACGCTCGTCGGCGTCGGGCCGTACGGCTTGGGGAAGATCAACGCGGAAATCAAGTGCCACGAGGCGCGCGAGCGCGGACAGGTCGTGAGCATCATCCGGCCGAAATCGTTCATCGGCCCGGAGCGGCTGGGCGTCTTCGCGCTGTTCTACGATTGGGCGTACACCGGCCACGGGTTCCCGATGATCGGCAGCGGCAGGAACCGCTACCAGCTGATGGACGTGGAAGACTTGTGCGACGCGATTTTCGCGTGCTTGACCGTCGAGGACCCCGCCGTCGCCAACGACACCTACAACATCGGCGCGAAGGATTTCACGACGATGAAGGAGGATTACCAGGCCGTGCTCGACCGCGCGGGGCACGGGAAAAAGATCCACGGCATGCCGGCGGGGTTGCTGATCCGCATTTTGCGCGTGCTGGAAAAGTTGCACCTCTCGCCGCTGTACCCGTGGGTGTACGAGACCGCGTGCGAGGACTCGTTCGTGAGCATCGAAAAGGCGGAAAAGCGCCTGGGCTTCAATCCGAAGTTCTCGAACAAGGACGCGTTGGTCCGCAACTACGACTGGTACGTCGCGCATCTGAAGGATTTCCAGGGCAAGAGCGGGATTTCCCACCGCGTCCCGTGGAAACAAGGCCTCCTCGCCGTTGCCAAACACTTCTTCTAGGCTGCCCGAAGGGCACGTTGCTTTGCGGCGCTTCCACGGCGCTTCGCACCATGTAGCGCCGCCCCCGCCTCCAATCCGCCTTTTTGCCGTCGGTGGGGCGAGCCGTCCCCGGCGAGCCGTTTTCCAGTTCTCGGAGCATGCGGCTTCAGCCGCATTCACCCAAAAATCCTCGGGGGTTCGGGGGCATTCCCCCGTCCGTTGCCAAACAAAAGCTGGATTCACGCATCCGCCGTCGGTTCCCATGCGCCGGACGGAAGGAGTTGCAAGTCTTTGACGAGACGCCGTGCCTTGTGCCGGAAGGCCGGTCTTTCGGCCTCGTGGAAGCGTTTCATGCCTAGTTCCAGAAATGCGGCCGATTGGTCGATGCCGAAAAACTTCCGCCCCAACAACCGCGCCGCGATGCCGGTCGTGCAGGAACCCGCGAAGGGGTCGAGAACCCAATCCCCCTCCTTCGTGGAAGCGAGGAGGATGCGGACGAGGAGCGAAAGCGGTTTTTGCGTGGGATGCTTGCCGAACGTCTTTTCCCAGCGGCCGATGGCGGCCAGCGGCCACACGTCGCGCATCTGTTTCCCGCCCGCCAGTTTGCGCATGAGGGAGTAGTTGAAAAAATGCGGCGTTTTCGCTTCGCGCCGCGCCCAGATCACGAACTCGGCCGAATGCGTGAAATAGCGGCAGGAAAGGTTGGGCGGCGGATTCGTCTTCTGCCAGACGACGACGTTCAGGATTTTGTAGCCGAGTCCGGCAAGCGCGTTGGCGGTTTGGAACGTGTTGTGGTGCGTGCCGCTGATCCACACCGTTCCGGACGGCTTGAGGATGCGGCGCAACGCTTCGAGCCACCGGCGCGCGAAGGCGGCGTCCGCCTCCCCGCCGCGCGATTTGTCCCAGTCGCCCTTGTCCACGCAGACCTGCCGCCCGCTTTGCACGGAGATTCCGCCGTTGGAAAGGAAATACGGCGGATCGGCGAACGCGCAATCGAACTGGAACCCCTTCCGGGCGATTTCCTCCATCCACTCGACGCAATCGCCGCACCCGAGCGCCCAGCGCGCGTCGGGCGATTTGAAAAAGGGTTGCATCACGGCGAGAGAATCTCCCCGAGGATGCCGGTCAGCAGGTTCTTCCCGCGGACGGCGGCGAGATTGAGGAGGTAGTCGGCTTTCTGGCAATACTCCCGCAGGGGCGCTTGCGTTCCCTTCCATCCGTAGCCGTCGGTGATCCAGAGGAATTCCACGCGCCGTTGCCGGGAATACCGCTTGAACATTTCGCAGTATTCGGTTGCCGTTGATTTCAGTTTCGACCCGCCGCCGCCGTAGAAATTCGTTTCCAGGAGGAACAGGCGGTCGTCCCGGAAAATCGCGAAATCGACGCGGCGCTCGGATTTGTCCATTTGCAGGTCGAAGTCCCAATGCGCCTTGATCTTGGCCTTGGTCGCCTGCGCCATGTAGTCGGCGTGCAACGCCTCCGCCGTTTCCACGACGAAATTCTCGACGAGCGATTCCATCAGGTCTCCCGAGCGGTTCTTGCGCGCGTTGCTGTCGAGCCCGACCTCGATTCCGAAGTAGTAGTCCGGAATGCTCTTGACCTTCCGGTCGGCGAGGATGTCCAGAAGCCCGCTCTGCCGGAGGAAGCGGACGCACGAGGCGATGTCGGCCGCGGAAGGCGCACGCCCCTCGAAATCGAAGCGTTTGACGAGGAGTTTTTTCGCATCCACCATGACGTCGAAAGAGTGCTCGCGGGAGGCAAGAAGCAACGGCATCACGCGGAGGACTTTCGGATAGTCGGCGATGAGCGATGACAAATCGCGCTCGATGTCCTCGGATCCCACGAGCGTGTCGAGCAGGGCCAATTCCCGGACGTGCGGTGCCACGTTTGCCTTTACGCGGTTCCAATCCACGAACCAATCGCTCCGGTGGATGGTCGGAATGAGCGTGTCGATGAGGAAGCGGAAGGATTCGTCCTCGTTCCGGCATCCGAGGAGGGCCGTTTCGATCGGGTTCATGAGGGGACTCCGTTCGTGAAATTGGAGACAAGGATTTCGCCGAGTTTTCCGCGCCTGTCCGCCTTCGCGTTGACCATTCGCGAAGCCTGGACGCCTCGGATGTCGAATCCGGCGTAGAGTCCGTCGAAAAAGGTGTCGCCGGGGTCCGTCCCTTTCGGGTCGGAATTGCTGAGGAGCCAGCGGACGCCTTTGCGGTCCAAGGTGCGGCAAACGTCGGCGAGGCGGTGTTGCTCCCTGTCGTCGAAGCCGCCTTGCGTGTAATCGCGGAACCCCGACGTGGCCGAAATCGGCCGGTAGGGCGGATCGAAATAAACAAACCAATCCGGCCCGGCCCCGGCAAGGGCATCCGCGAAGTCGCCGTCGAGGATTTCGACTCCCGCAAGCGCCGCCGAGTCGGCCAGCAACGTTTCCCGGTCGCAAATCCGCGGATTCGCGTAGCGTCCGAAAGGGACGTTGAACGCACCTTTCGCGTTCACCCGGTAAAGCCCGTTGAAGCAGGTGCGGTTGAGAAAGAGCATTCGGGCCGTCCGCCGGACGGGATTGTCCGCGCAATCGGCAATGGCGGCGTTGTAGGCGTCGCGCACGGCAAGGTAGAACGCGCGGCGGTCCTCCTCTCCGGTTCGGGCGCGGTAGTCCGTTTGAAGTTCATCCAAGGCTTCGACCAGTTCGGCGGCATGCGATTGGACAACCCGCCAGGCATTCGCGAGATCGGGATTCGAATCGTTGACAACGACCCGTTCCGGGCGGAGACCCTTGGCGAGAAGATGGAACAGCAACGCCCCGCCGCCGACGAACGGCTCCGCATAGACACGGACCGTCCTCTTGAAATCCTCCGGCAACCGGGCATCCAGTTCTGGGAGCAGTTGCGTTTTCCCGCCAGCCCATTTGATGAATGGTTTTATCGTCTCTCGTTTCATGCTCGCGATGCGTCCTGCATCGCGGCGGACATGGAGAGACGAAAAAGCGCGTTCTCGAATCCATGCCCTCCTCGGAAGCCCTACCACAGGCTGATCAGATTACACGGAGAGAACGCGCCCGGAGGGGCGCGTCTGCTGATGAATCTGATCAAAGCCGCAGGCTTCAATCGGTACGACGGAAGGAAACGTGTGGTAGTATTTCCGAGGAGGCGTCGTTTAGCAGATCGCTAAAAGGTTGGATTGTTCAAGGCGGGATGCTGGGTGGGAACGGTTCTCCGTGGGGGTGGATTTCCTGCGCGGCGGATGCCGCGGAACGATGGAATCACTTTGCCAAAAGCCCCCGCCCCCGGCAAGAATCCTTCCGTTGCCGGTTCCGGTTTTGCCAAACATTGGCAAATCCCAAAATGGTAAGGTGAGCCGTTCTCCAGTCCCGCTGGTTCCGCCCATCCCTTCCCAATCCTTGGGGGGTGCGGGGGTTTCCCCCGTCCGTTGTCATGCGCCGCGCATGCGCGGCGCCAAATCGAACCCCGCCAAAGGTGCCAACCCCCATTTTGCCAATGTTTGGAAAAAACGCCCTGAATTTGCCAAACATTGGCAACCCCTCCCCACCATTTCCCAGCCACTCCAAAAACTGTCTTTTCAGTATCCGCGAAGCGGTTTCAATGTCCCACCCCTTTGCGGACCTCGCGCACTTTGCGCGAGCTTTTTCCCTTCCCCTCTCCCAAGCCCGACAATCCTGCATTTCCTGTCGGAACCTTCTCTTTTCAATATCCGCTTTTATGGCCTTCATAGTCTCCGTTTCCCGCCCTTGTGTATTCTGCCTTGTGGATTGTCCATTGCCTTCCTGCTCCTGTCCGAAAGGCTTCTCCATTGAAAGCCCACGGACGCTTCAATGGTTTTCAATGTCTCCGTGACTCTCATTCTCCGTTTCCTCCGTGTTTGCAAACTGCATGATTGCGAAACCAATCAATCCCCGCCCCCTTTCCTCCCCAAATCCTTCGCATTCATTGTCCCCTCCTCTCTCCCCCCCCTCATTCCACCAATTTTCCTCTCCAACACACAAGGCACTATGTCACATAAATCTCTATATCGCTGTTTCTTCGCGTGGGCATTGTTTGCCATCCCTGCGACATCGTGGTCGAATCGCCCCAACGGAGGGAATGCCCCGTCTGCACGAAGGATGCGTTTGGAATCGATCTTCTCCAACTCGTCGGGGACGCAAGTTGCGCCCCGTAGAAATCACTTGACACGATTCCCGCGCCCTGATGTCCGCGCTTTCCTCCGGGACGACCTCGCATCCGGCCTGCCATCGGAAGTGTACGAGTCCCCCTCTCCGACTGTGTCTCCGTCCGCAACATCCGCTCTTTCCGATTTTGAGAACACCCCACAACGAGCCTCTGGCCTCGCTAGCGTTCCCCTCCCCTGCGCGAGTCTTCTTGCTCTTTTTCTCCGTTTTACCCTCCAATCCGCCCGTTTTCCGCCGGAAGGTGAAAAGCCGTTTTGGCAAGTATTCATGCGGTCGAAATGCAGATTTTGCATCCAAAAGAACTCCGCCAGAATCGAAAAATGCAAAATGAGTCGTGTTCTTGCCCGTGAATTCCGCTTTTTTGAAACGGCTTTTCTCCCTCTTTTTCGCCTCTTGAAACAAAATATATTATTTTAAGATTTATGCGACAAAGTATTTTATAAAATCGTTACCCCTTCCCCACCCTTTCGAACGAATCGGTCAAGGTCGGTGACGGTCCGGGGCCGGGACGGAGAGTCGGGATGGGCGAAGCGGGATGGCGGGAATCTTCGGAGGATTCCAATCCGTCTTGCACGGAAGGAATCCTGGTCTCTGTTCCGTGAGAGTGATTCCCTTCCCTCCAAGGAACGAGGCTTGTGGGTATCGGTTGGACACAGGGAAGCAGGGCGAGCAAAAGAAAGAATGACAGAAGGAGCGGGAAAACGCTTGAAGGAACGGGAGGGCTTCCCTACCCTCCCGTTGCGCGGATTGCGGAAGTTGCGCGAAAACAAGGATTTCCATGACAAATCTTTCCAAAACAGGGTTCGATATCGTCGTCGTCGGGGCCGGACATGCCGGTTGCGAGGCAGCCTTGGCAGCGGCGCGGATGGGTGCCGATACCGCCTTGATTTCCTTCTCGATCGAGGCGGCGGCGCGGATGAGCTGCAATCCCTCCATCGGAGGAATCGCCAAGTCCCACATGGTTTTCGAGTTGGATGCGCTGGGAGGGGAGATGGCCCGCAACACGGATGCGACCGGCCTCCAGTTCCGCGTGCTCAACACCCGGAAAGGCCCCGCCGTCCAGGCAAACCGCGCCCAATGCGACAAGGCCGCCTATGCCGCACGCATGGTGCATGTCCTCCGCGCAACGGCGAATCTGGCGCTTTTGGAAGACGATGTGACCGGCGTGCTTGTCGAAAACGACTGCATCACAGGCGTGAGGACTCTCCATCATGGCAATCTCTCCGCCAAGAAAGTAATCCTGACGGCGGGGACCTTTCTCAAAGGACGGATTTTCGTGGGAAAGGATTGCACGCCGGGCGGTCGCATCGGGGAAGATTCGGAAGAAACCTTGAGTGGACAGTTGAAGGACATCGGCTTTGAGGTGTCTCGCATGAAGACAGGAACGCCCCCCCGCCTCAAGAAGGAATCCCTGCATTACGACAAGATGGTGCGGCAGGACGGTTTCAATCCGCCCCCGTTCTTCAGTTTCGAGGCGCGGGAAGCGGTCGATGCGCTTGTTCCACGTGGAACATTGAACGACGTATTTCCTGTCCCGCACGCCAGTAACGGAGATTCGACGCGCCTGGCGGAATCTCCTGTTCCACGTGGAACATCGGAAAATGATTTCGCTCGCACGGCCCCGTTTTCCGGGATTTCTTTCGGTGTTTTGCCGTTTTCCCATTGGAAACCGGGGAGTGGTGAAATGCCGTGTTTCCTGACGCACACAACGCCGAAAACGATGGAGATCATCCGCTCGCACCTCAAAGATTCCGCTCTTTACGGCGGTCTGATCGAGGTTGGAAGTCCGCGTTATTGTCCTTCCATCGAGGACAAGGTCGTCAAGTTCCCCGGGCGGGAAGAACACCACGTTTTCATCGAGCCGGAAGGGCGGGATGCCCCGCAAATTTATCCGAACGGAACAAGCAACAGTCTTCCCTTGAATATCCAAGTGGAAATGATTCACAGCATCCCGGGTCTGGAGGATGCCGAGTTTTTCGCGCCGGGGTACGCCATCGAGTACGATTTCTTTCCTCCGACGCAGTTGCGACACTCCCTAGAAACAAAAAAAGTTGAAGGTCTGTATTTTGCTGGGCAGATCAACGGAACGACCGGATACGAGGAAGCCGCGGTGCAGGGATTCATGGCCGGCGTCAACGCCGCCCGTAGCATCGGGGGATTGCCACCGCTCGTCTTCGCCCGACACGAGGCCTACATCGGAGTTTTGATTGACGACTTGGTGACCAAGGGGACCAATGAGCCATACCGGATGTTCACCTCCCGGGCGGAACACCGCCTGCTTCTCCGGCAGGACAACGCCATTTTCCGATTGCGGAATGCCGCCAAGGAAATCGGCATCGTGGACAAGGGCAAAATCGCGAAAATCCAAGAATTCTTGAGGGAAATCGACGAAACGAAAAATCGTTTGCACCACACGAAATCCGGCGGGATAACGATTGCAAAACGCATACTTCAATCAAATACTGATTATGCGACTATGCGGGAAATCGGGGCGCTTCCGTCTTTCGTGCGGCAGGAGGTGCTGTTTTCGTTGCGGTATGCCGGATACATCGAGCGGGAGGAGCGGAAAATCGCTTCTGCCCGGAATCTGGAAGAAACCGCGATTCCCCAAACCTTCGATTTCATGTCTCTGGCGGCGTTGCGCTACGAGGCGCGGGAGAAGCTTTCGGCCATCCGCCCGGCGACCTTGGGCCAGGCTTCCCGCATCTCGGGTGTCACCCCTGCCGACATCGCCATTCTCGCCGTCTGGCTCAAACGCGCCGGAACCTGAATTTTCAGATTTCGTTCCAAAGTCGCGAATTGCATGTTTTCCCCATCAATGGGGGAGGGGCCCCCAATGACGGTTCGATTCTTCGCTTTTCCTTTGCTGTTCGGCTAAATCCTTGTTAAAAGAAATCTACATTCTGTTTGATTTCCCCATGTCCTTTCTTCCCGATTCCCAATCTCTTCTATTACGTCATGCCCCGTTTTTCTGGCGTATGATGCGTTTTGTCTTCGCGAGAAACAGGAATTTGGGGTTGGGTGACGCCATGTCTGGGGAAACGATTTTACGGATATTTTCTTCCGCCATCAGCAACGAAGGCAGCATCCAATGACTGATTTCCGTCAAGACCCCCGCTTTGCCGATCTCGCGCCTTTCCCGTCAAAACTTTGGCTGTCTTCCCCCACCATGCACGGGAAAGAATTGCACTGGGTGGAAGAGGCCATCCGCACCAACTGGGTCACCACGCTCGGCGAAAACATCAACGAAGTCGAACGCGCCACCGCCTCCCTCGTCGGGCGCAAGTGTGCCGTCGGCCTTTCCGCCGGGACCGCCGCCCTCCACCTCGCCGTCAAACTCTGCGGCGAAGCCCTCTACGGCCAGCCCCGCGCCGGACACGGCACCCTCGAAGGCCATCGCGCCTTCTGCTCCGACCTCACGTTCGACGCAACCGTCAATCCTGTCTCCTACGAAGGGGGCGAAGCCGTCTTCGTCGATACTGAACGCGACACCTGGAACATGGATCCTGCCGCCCTCGAAAAAGCTTTCGACCTTTATCCGGACGTGCGTCTCGTCGTTCTCGCCCATCTCTACGGAACGCCTGCCAGAATTGGCGAAATCCGCGCCATTTGCGACGCCCATCGCGCCTTGATCGTCGAAGACGCCGCCGAATCCTTCCTCGCTACCCACCAGGGCCGCCAGACCGGTACTTTCGGCGATGTCTCGATTTTTTCCTTCAATGGCAACAAGCTCGTCACCGGCAGTTCGGGCGGGATGCTCCTGACCGACAACCCCGAATGGGCGGATAAAACCCGCAAGTGGTCCACCCAGTCGCGCGAAGCCGCCCCGTGGTATCAGCACGAGGAGCTCGGCTACAACTACCGGATGAGCAACATCGTCGCCGGCGTCGTCCGCGGGCAGCTTCCATACGCAGCCGAACACCGCGACCAAAAGAAGGCCATCTACGAGCGCTACAAGGCAGGCCTTGCCGACCTTCCCGTCTCTTTGAACCCGTTCCTCCCCGACGACGAGCCGAATTTCTGGCTCTCCTGCCTTTTGGTCGACACCGACGCGATGGCACCGCAAGTCCGCGGCGAACGCGACGCGCTCTACCGCCACGAGCCGGGCAAGTCATCGCCGACGGAAATCTTGGAAGCGCTCGCGGCTTTCAACGCCGAGGGCCGCCCCCTCTGGAAGCCGATGCACCTGCAGCCGATCTACCGCATGAACCCGTTCGTGACGACAGCGGGCAGCGGCCGCGCCCGTTCCAACGCCTACATCTCCGGCGGCGCACCCGACGTCGGCGCCGACCTCTTCGCCCGCGGCCTGTGCCTGCCCTCCGACAACAAGATGACGCCCGATCAACAGGCCCTCATCATCGACATTGTCCACCGTTGTTTCCGATGACCCCGCCCCCGGCAAAACCATGCACCCCCGGCACCCCGGACGGCGAAGGCGTCCTCTCCTCAAAACGACAATGTCCCGATAAAAATCGAATCGTTGATATGTTGCGCCAACAACCCGGCCTCAACCGCAAACAACTGGCAGACATACTCTCGGTGGAGATCAAGACCGTTACCCGGGCTTTGGCGGAACTCACCCACATGGTCGAACACCGTGGCAGAAGAAAACCTGCGGCTACCATCTCGTCTCTCCGCCCCACGAGTCTCCGTCCGCGTCGGATCCGACCGTGCCGGCCATTGGAAAGTCCTCGTTCCGCCGTTGCATGGGAACGGAAATAGTGTGTAATGTTCCCTCATCGCCAAGGAGTGAACATGCCGACCATTGAATCTATAGTGAAACCACGCGGGAGCCGTATCAGCGTGGCCGTCCCGAAGGAGTACGCCTCGTATTCCTTCCAAGTCATACTTGTCCCCATCCGCCCCGAAGAACCTTCCGGGGCGAAACCCGCCCCGCGTTCCGCCCGGCAAATGCAATCCCTCGCCGATGCCCTTCTGTCCCTCCCCTCTCCGGGCGATGACTGGTCCCCCGACGCCTCCCGTGCCGACGACCCTCCATCGTTCTTCGAGCGCTCCGGCGGATTCTGTTCGGAGGCATTCGCTTGAAATACCTCATCGATACCTGTGTCGCTTCGGAATCCGCAAAACGCACGCCTTCCGGGGCCGTGACGCAATGGTTCGCCTCCGTCCCGGCTGCAGACGTATTCATTCCTTCCGTCGCCCTCGGCGAACTGTACAAGGGCATCTCCCGGCTTGCGCCGGACGATCCCAGGCGTCCCCGGCTCGTTGACTGGCTGGAGAACCTCCGGAATGTATTCGCAGGCAGGATTGTCGCCTTCGACGAACGTGCCGCCGTGACGTGGGGCCGCCTTTGCGGCGAAGCCGAACGCGCAGGACGCAAACGCCCATCCATCGACGCCCAGATCGCGGCCATCGCGCTGGCCAACGGCATGACCCTCGTCACGCGCAACGTCGATGACATGGCGGGATTCGACGCCCCCATCTTCAACCCTTTCCCGCCCTGACCGAAAGGTTGCCAGAAACAGCGGTCGCCATTCTTTCGGCCATGAACAAAACCCCAGCCATTACCATCGCCGAATTTTCCACAGCCTTGGACATCTCCTCCAGCGCCGTCGAAAAACACATCTCCCGCTTCCGTTCGCGCGGCCTTCCCGTCCGCGTCGGCTCCGACCGTGCCGGCCATTGGAAAGTCCTCGTTCCATGAGTTGCTTCTCCTTTTGTGATTCTGGCTCTGCAAGGCATTTGCCGCGTTTGGACACTTGTCGAGCCAACGGGAATTTCACCCGCGGGCTGTGCCTGCCTTCCGACAACAAGATGACGCCCTTCCAGCAAGATTTAGTCATCGACATCATCCACCGTTGCTTCCTATGACCATGGCTTCATCTCTTCCTGTCAACTCCGCCCCTCTCCGCATTCTCGTCGTCGCCGCCCATCCCGACGATGAGGTTCTCGGCATGGGGGGAACCATTGCCAAACTTGCAGCCAACGGGGCCGAAATCAAACTTCTCATTGTCACCGACGGATCATCTTCCCAATACCGAGGCAATCCCGACCTTCCGGCCATCATCGAGGCGAAAAAAGAGGAAACGGCCCGTTGCGCCGCCATTCTCGGCATCCGGGAAATTCTCCATGGGGGTCTCCCCGACATGCGTCTTGACATCACACCCCATGTCCAAATCAACCAGATTATCGAGTCGGCCGTCGAGTCGTTCCGCCCTTCCGTCGTTTTTACCCACTTTTCCGGCGACATCAACGCCGACCACCAGCGCGTCAGCCACTCCACGCTTGTCGCGTGCCGCCCAACCGCATCCCAATGCGTGAAACGGCTCTATTTCTATTCCGTCCCTTCATCTACCGAATGGAACGCCCCCGCCGCAACCAACGCTTTTCTTCCCAACGTCTTTTTTGACATTTCCGGCCCCTGCGCCGACCTCAAGTACCGGGCCTTTGCCTGTTACGGAACCGAGCTCCGTCCCTATCCCCACCCGCGCAGCGTCCAATATCTCCAAAATGCCGACGCCGCCGTCGGCAACCGCGTCGGTCTCCCGTCCGCGGAAGCTTTCATGCTTGTCCGGTCCGTCAACCCATGACCCGCGCCTATCCAGTTTGCAAACGAGCGTTTGACATCGTTGCGGCATCTTTGGCCACCGTCGTTTTCCTCATTCCGTGGCTTCTCATCGCTCTTGTCATCAAACTCCAATCCCCCGGACCGGTCATCTACAAGGCCACCCGCATCGGAAAGGACGGTCGGCCCTTCACTCTCCTCAAATTCCGCACCATGCGCGTCGACAGCGGTCGAATCCGCCTTACCACCCTTCGCAACGACCCTCGCGTGTTTCCCTTCGGGGCCTTCCTGCGAAAAACCAAATTGGATGAGACTCCCCAACTTCTCAACATCCTTGCCGGGCACATGTCCGTGGTCGGGCCCCGTCCCGAAGACCAAATCAACTCCGGCAAGCTCTATGTAGGCCCCTTCGCCCGCATCCTTTCCGCCAAGCCGGGCCTTTCCAGTCCCGCCAGCCTTTACGATTACACCCACGGCGAAACCTACCCTTCCGAAGAACTCTACCTCCGCGACTTCGAGCCGAAAAAACTCGCCGTGGAACTCTATTACGTCGACCATCAATCCTTCCTCTACGACCTCCAAATCATTTTCCGCACCATCGCCACCATCACACTCATCGCCTTCGGCAAGCGTTCTTTCGATCCTCCCCGCGAGCTTGCCCTTGTGGAGGGGACAAATGCTTGAATTCTGGAATCGACATGGTGCAAGCCTCCTGCCCCCTGTCACTTGTTGAATCCCAATGGAATAATGGAAAAGCACTCTCTCATGAAACTCTACGACAAACTCGTTGCCCGCACGGAATCTTTGGCCCTTGTCGGCCTTGGATATGTCGGGATGCCCATCGCCCTCGCCTTTGCCAAAAAGGGCCTTGACGTCATCGGCTTCGACCTGAACAAGGCCAAAATCGACCTGTACAAATCCGGGAAAGATCCCACTCTGGAAGTGGGTGACGACGCCATCCGACAAACCTCCGTCCGCTTCACGGCCGATGAAACGGAACTTCGCAACGCCAAGTTCGTCATCGTGGCGGTTCCGACGCCCGTCAACACCGACCACACCCCGGACCTCTCTCCCGTCATCGGCGCCTCCGAAATCGTCGGACGCAACCTCATCCCCGGTTCCATCGTGGTCTACGAATCTACCGTCTACCCCGGTTGCACCGAAGACGTCTGCATTCCCATCCTCGAAAAGCAAAGCGGTCTCCGCTGCGGAACGGATTTCAAGGTGGGCTACAGCCCGGAGCGCATCAATCCCGGCGACAAGGTCCACCGCCTCGAAAACATCCACAAGATTGTCTCCGGCATCGACGCCGAGAGCCTTGCGGAAATCAAGGCCGTCTACGACCTCGTCGTCGAAGTCGGCACCCATCCCGTCTCCAACCTCCGCACGGCTGAGGCCGTCAAGGTTGTCGAAAACAGCCAGCGCGACATCAACATCGCGTTCATGAACGAATTGGCCATGGTCTTCGACCGCATGGACATCGACACCAACGAGGTCGTCGACGGCATGAACACCAAGTGGAACGCCCTCGGGTTCCGCCCCGGCCTCGTCGGCGGCCACTGCATCGGCGTCGATCCCTACTACTTCACCCACGAGGCCGAAAAACTGGGCTACCACAGCCAAATCATCCTCAACGGGCGCATCGTCAACGACTCCATGGGAGCATTCGTCGCCGACGCCGCCATCCGCAAGATGATTGAAGCCGGACAAGCCCCCAAACGCTCCAAGGTCGTCATCCTCGGCCTCACTTTCAAGGAGAATTGCCCCGACGTCCGCAACAGCAAAGTTGCCGACATCGTCGGGCGTTTCGCCGAATTCGGCATCGTCCCGCTGGTCGCGGACCCCTGGGCCGACCCCGCCGCCGCCAAAAAAGAATACGGCATCGACCTCTGCGACGTGGCGTCCGTCCACGATGCCGATTGCGTCATCGTCGCCGTCGCCCACAAGGAGTTCAAGGAAATGGGGCTTCCCGGCATCCTGTCCATCTTCGGAAACCCCGCCGGGAAAGTGATTGTTGATGTCAAGGGCATCTATCCCATTTCCGTTCTGAACGTTTCGGGCACCCTCTGGTGGAGGCTTTGAATCCTCCTCCCAGCGCCTCCAATACCCACATGTTGTTCGACTCCACCGTCCACGCCGACGCCTGATAGGCCTCCAGCGCGCAGCCGATTGCATCCTCCAATGCCTTCTTCCCACGTTCGGTGTCCGCACGGAACTTCGCCGCGTCCATTTGCGTGAGCAACCCATGCTGATAGGAGTGGCATCCGATCTGATGGCCCGCATCACGGATTTTCCGGACAATCTCCGGATGATGGTCGACAATCCACCCCGGGCAAAAACAGGTTGCCGTGAGACCCCGCCGCCCAATTCTTTCAGGATTTGGTCTACGCCGCCATGCTAGCGGCACTCGTATTTCTCCCAGTCCAAATCCATGTACACGCAGTTGCAGTATCAATCCTCGATGTCAAACGTCAAAAGGTTCATGCACTTCATCTCTTCCGGCAATATGTTTGACGACTCTTGCGGGATTCCCGACCGCAATGCAATAGGGCGGGATATCTTTCGTTACCAGAGAACGCGCCCCCACGATGGTTCCCTCCCCGATTGTCACTCCGGGCATGATCATGGTTTCCATGCCAATCATGCATGCTTTCCCAATGTGGATATGCCCTTCCCGATACCCCAAATCCGCTGCATTGTCCCCCACCCGGTATCCGCGCAAGTCCCGTTGATGGCACAGCAACCGACATCCGCTTGTCACATGGGCGTAATCGTCAATGGTGATCAAGTCGCAATGGCTCGCATCCATGCGCACGTAATCCCCAACGAACACGTTCTTCCCCACGTGGCACCCCATCATGCGCAAGAGGCACGGCCGTAGTTTTCTCGGCAGAAGCGGTTCCAAAATGGCCCAGTCCATCATCTTTTCCAACTGCTTGATCCAAATGTTTCGAAAAACCTGCCGGATTACCTGCCATAGGCTTACCTGCCCGTATTCCTCCTCGGAATAATGGAAACCCAAGCCTTTCAACATTCGATATGTCAAACTGGTCTGTCTGGCCATGTCCTCAACCTCCTCTCACGCAGTGATTTTTCCTTTGTACTCTTTCATCCACGCCACCGCATCCCGGGGCGAAGCGAAAAAACACCGCACCGCCTCGCAAGCGGCCCGCAGATAGTGATGCATCTTGAAATGCACGAAAAACAAAACGCCGTGATGTCGGCAAACCACTTGCCGCCTTTCCGCCGCCGTCAGCAACCGGAAATGCCGCTTCTTGTGCTCAAAAAGGATTTTCTGCCCCACCAGCTTTTTCTTTCCGGTGGACAACTGCCCCCCCGGATGCTGATAGTTCCGAATGTGGATTCCCGGTAGATAGCCGAATTTACCTCCGCCCATCAACGCCTTCTCCATCAAAAACCATTCCTGGCACGACGGAGCATCGTCAAATCCGCCAATTTTCCTCAGATAATCCGCCCGAAACATGAATGTGTTAGTTCCCGAAAGATGGTAGAGCAAGTGGATGCGCATCAGTTCCTCGTTCGTCATCCCTTCTTGGACCCGCTGATGCCGTTCGCTGACCTTTTCTTCTGTCCCGTGCCGGTAGGTAGCTCCGTCCATCACCGCGAAATCCCATCCGTTCTCCTCCATCGCCTTCAATTGCACTGCCAGCCGTTCCGGCAAATACTTGTCATCGTCATCCAAAAATGAAATATATTTTGTTTTTGCCTCGTCTATCCCATGATTCCGTGTCAATGCTCCCCCAAGGTTCCTATCGTTCAAGACATACCGGATGCGCGAATCGCTGTACCGCGACACCACCTTCCCCGTCTCCTCCCTCGTCGCACTCCCCGGCGGATTGTCGTCCACCACGATCAATTCCCAATCCGAAATCGTCTGCCCCAGCACAGACTCGATTGCCCGGGGCAAATACTCCGCACGCCCATGCGTCGGCATTACCACACTCACTTTCATCTGAAATCACCTATGTTTAATAATTTTTGTTTATCGCATATTGAAGTGCTTTCACGGACAACAAGGATTTTGTCTTGGGGACCAATTTGGATGTCGAGACCGACCCCGCATCATTCAAACGCAGTTCTGGATAGTAATACACCGTAAGACCTGCTCTTTCCATCCTCTCTGCCATGTAAAGCTCCTCCCCGTATAAAAATACCGGATAGTCCAATCGGGGATAATGTTCAAAATAGCGTCTGGTCAGCAAGATAAATCCGCCGTTGCCCTCCCACACGTTTCGCGGCGTCCAATCATGGAGATATTTCTTTCGTTTGAAGATTGTATTGAGATAAAGCCATTGCAAAATCGGGAATCGAAACATCAAGCACAACCATTGCAGACGGCGTTTCGATGGCCTGTGCATCCGCAAAGGATTCCGATCCCTTCCGGAAGCGGTCAGGTACAGGCATGGCGCCACCCAGCCCACATTCTCCGTGAATTTGCAAACCGCCAGTTTTTGGAAGAAATCGTCCTGCATCACCAAATCCACGTTGGAAATCGCGACATAGTCACAAGCCGGAACCGTGGCATCCTCATTCAAAACGGCCGCCGCAGCCCCAAAATACCCCAGATTTCCCAAAGGACGCACTTCCAGCCGCACATGCGGCAGAGTCACCTCCACTGGTTGCGGCTTCGTCGAGTTGTCGGCGACAACTACACGGACCGACACCTGCTCGCACAGCCCGGCCGCCCGGTCGATACTCTTCAGATAGGCTTCAAGTTCCGTGTAAGAATTGTAGTTCACGCAAACGATGAGAACCTTCATGCCGCACCCTCCTTCTTACCTGCCATGCGCGTTGCCGTCCAGAATATGCTCATAAATCCGTTTGTAATCCTGGACCGTCTGTTTCCAGGACTTGCGCCCCTCATCATAGTCCGCCTCGATTGCCTTGCTCATTTGCTCCCGCATCGACGCATTGTCCAACATCATTTCCATTTTACTTGCCAAATCTTGCTCATCTCCGGGTTCCACCAGCAATCCGTACTTCCCGTCCAGCACCATCTCCGGTAGCCCTCCGACCCTTGTTGCCACTACCGGGCGATGAAAGGCAAACGACGACATCACCACGCCACTCTGGGTCGCATCCAAATACGGAACCACCACGAACAAGGCGTTCCGTATCAGCCCGACCAGCTCCCCGTCCGGGATGAAGCAGTTCCGCACGTCATATCGGCCAGTCGCCAAATACGGCCCCAAATCCATCGGATACTGCCCCCGCCCGGCGGCAACCAGTTTGACCCCCGGAAACTTCTCGCATATCTTCCGAAAGGCCGGGAACAACACCTGAAGCCCCTTGTGCTTGGCCACCTGCCCGAAAAACAGGATATAGGGAGACCCCATCGGTCCAACGGAAGCCTCAGACACCCCCCTCAGATAGATGTAGCTACTGAGTGTGGTCGAAAATACCCGCTTGTCCCGCAACCGATAGTACTCGACAAACCGCTCCTTCTGCGCTTCGTTGAGCACCACAAAGTTCCGTAACCCAAGCACGGCTATGCGTCTGAAAATCTTGTTTTTCAGCGAATTCTCGTCGGAATGGGGGAAGGGGTCATGCATCGTCAGCACCATCCGCTCCCGCAACCGCAACAACTCCGCCGACAACAAGGTCGGAGGCCAGTTCAAATGGACAATGTCATATTGTTCCCGTTTCAACTCCTTCACCAGCTGGTGCGTTACCCAAATGGTCCGAGGATGCCAGCCGCGCGTGGCGCGGTTGACGACCCGCACCTTCCCCAAGTCCACGAATTTCTCCAATCCCTTCAAATCGGGATAAATCGACCACGGAAAGATCCCGTTCCCCGGTGCGAACCGCTGGATGTTGATGGCCGCCCGCCGCAGGCAAAGGGGATTCAAAAGCAAATAATAAGTGATGTCCAGTTCCTGTTGCGCCACGCTCAAATACGACAAATCCACATCCGAGAAGGCGGTCGAGGAGATATAGGCAATTTTCACGGGCCACTCCCTGGTTTCATGTTGGCCGGGCCTGAATGGAATCCATCAAGGTCGCAACAGCGCGTCGATAATTGTCCATGCAGGCTTCCGCCCGTTCCTGCATCTGTTTCCCGACCATTTCCTTGTCAAAAGAACATAACCGCTCCATGACGGCTTCAGGACTCGGCCATGTCAGCCGCCGGAAAACGGAATGACGGTTTCCCTCCAGCCCCAGCTCCCTTAAAAGCAGGAATATCTTGCTGTTGCGCTCATCCCGGCGGCGCAGACCATGAAGCATGCCGTAGTTGTCAAAGCTGTAGCACGGCACCGCGTTGTGCAAGGCCACGACAATGGGGTGCATCAGCATCCCGACATAGGCGGAAGCATGTCGAATCAGGCCATACCAATCCAGCGGGGAAAGCGGCAGGGGAATCCGATGATCAAGGGGCAGTCGTTGGCACCCTTCCGCCCGTGGGAACTCCACGCACGTCAAGCCCCTCCGTCCGGCCAGTTTGGAAAAATGCCGAATCCAGGTGGGGGATGCCGATGATTGGCCCTCGCCGAAGAAGGACACCAGGACATAACGCTCCGGCAAACCGTACCGTCTGCAAAGCTCCGCCTTGGAGGCGACGGGGGGGCGGTTCTGCTCCATCGCAAAAACAGGATCGGGGGTCACGGGCGGCGAGACTGCGCCGTCCGTGAAGTATTCCACCATTTGCCGGGTCCATTCATCCCTCACGCTTAAATAGCGGAAGCGGCGCAATGCCGCCCCTATCGCATCCTTTTGGGGGGCGAAGGCATGATAAGGGGAATTCTGCGAAGAAATGGAAAGTCCCGCATACGGCACATTTCCCTCCGGCCCGCAAGGCATCCAAAAAGGATTGGGAAAAGCATGGTCGGAAAAAACGCGGCTCTTCCGCAGTCGGCGCAACGAAAAGCGCGGGAGCATCAAATTGAAGAGGGAATCGCTTCCGACCAGAACGCCGTCCATCTTTTCATCCCGCACGGCCTGCCACACCTCTTTTTCATCCCTGCAAAGAGGCGTCATGTCGAAAAAATCCCCGGCGAATTTTTGCACGACCTCCCATTGCTCGCCGGGTATGCGTGCCTTGAATTTTTGCTCCGAATCCATCGGCCGCCAGTTGATGACGACAGGCTCGTGCCCCATGGCACGAAGACGCAGCACGCTCGCGTACGTCTGCATCTGCGCCCCGAAATTCGGCGCCCAATGATAGGTCAAAAGTCCTATTTTCATGCCACTTGCGCTCCGAGTCCTTCTTCTTCCCCCCGTCGCGACGCCCGTTCCCTGTCATACAGTCCGATCAACATCCCCCAAACTACGGCGAATACAAGCTGATAGCTCGGGTAAAGGAAAATATGGCTAACCAGCGAATTGACCAAAAAAATCACGTAGGAACACGCCATGGCCGGGGCATAGCGCGAGTGTTGCCTTGTCATGACGATGCACCGCCGAATGATTTGCGCATGCAGGAAAAGGTACAAGAGCAGCACAAATACCCCCAAATCATACATGATTTCCAAGGGGTCGTTGTGCGCGGAGCACATCAATGGACTGTCCTTGATGACGGTGTTCCACCCATGTCCCGCAAACCAGTTCCAAATCGGTGACTCATCGATCATGCGCATGGTTGTCTGCCAGATAAGTGTGCGCCCGCTCCCTCCTGTCTGTCCAATCTCGGTCATCCGCTCGACGATGAGCAAGTCGCTGTTCATCACGCGATCCGCGAAAATGCCCGTCAAAACCAATGCCATGACGGCAAGCGTGGCGAATTTCCGAATTTTCTTCCTCCCCGCGTTGGCAACCAACGGCTGGCACAGCATATAGGCCGCAAGCCCCAGCAGGAAGGCCACCAAGCCCCCCCGTTTGGCCGATTGCACAACGGCAACCATCACCAGGGCAATTCCGGACAGCCGCACCCATCGTCTGTGGTTTGCGAGCACCACGGGCAAAAAGTACAGCGGATAATAACATCCGCCAGAAACACCCTCGCCCAGATGCCGGTAATCAAGGACGATTTGTCTACTTTGAATCGCTCGGACAAACATCATGACAAGCGCTACAAAGGTTGCGGGCGCAATCCACCGCGTGTCCTTCATGCGTATGGTCAGGGAATATGCGAAGCCTATCGCCAAAAGGGGCAAAGGTATTCTTAAAAAATCAGAACGATTGGGGAAGCTTCCATTCACAAGCCAACAAAGCGACACGGCATAGGCGACAAGGACCAATGCCTGGAACAATGGGACGGGCGAGGTTCGGATGATGGGAAAGCTTTTGATGACAAACAGCCAATAGGCCGCCATGATTGCATAGAAAAGTGGAAGACAATAGAGGGCATAGCCCGATTCCCCTGTCCATATTGCCAACGTCCGCGAGGTAATCTCGCCAAGCATGAACACGGCAAAGCAAGCCATGAAGACCATGAAAATAAAACTGACGGTTTTCGTGTTCACTTTGTTCAATGCGTCATAAAGCTATGGCTTCAAAATCATTCGGCGTGCCAGAAAGAATAGACAGGCGATTTCATCGCGGAGCAACATGTTTAGGATAATCAATACCTAAGCGTCCAACTTTCATCGGATCATTATCTTTCAAAGGTACAACCTGCCCACCATACATTCCTAAATCAAACGTATATTCATACTGGAATCCAGAGGAAAGTATCAACGCCCCCTTCGTTCCCCCGCATCTGGTCCCGATGAAGCAAGAGCATTTTGAGAGCAGATAGATTGCGCACAAGTATTCTAGTCCTGCCTGAAAACGTGTCTCGCTACTTTGTGCAATTTGCATTTTTTGGTAGGCTAAAGGCTTCCCATCCGGCAATTGGCTTCGTTTTATCCTGGTTTGCCGATTCACGATGAGCCGTTCCCCGAAAACAGCATGGAAATCGGAGTAAACATCTTCATCTTCCGTAGCCAAAAACAATGTCTCACACCCGTGCTCGGTCATGACATTTTTTGCTTTTTGGATGACTTGTTGCGAAGTCGGCGGAATTGGATGATTTTTCGGGCGCATTGTGAGATAATCTGTCCCACGGCAGAGTACGCCTAGCGTTTTGACTCCACCATTTGGAAGGAGTGATATTTGTTCTTCAAGGTAGGCCTTCACAAAACTATCGTAACGGATGTACTTTGAAAAAAAAGAACGAAAATATTGGATGCGAGACTTGTCATTATAGAAATTGCCCATGAAGTGTTCGCGATCGGGAGCTGGATATCTTGCTGCAAGAATCACATTTTTACTTTTGTAAACATCATCTAGACTATAGCCAAATGGTTGTTGAAAATATTTCTCCCAAACATTCACCTTTCCGAGATCATTTGGTCCCGTATATTGGGTTCGATAATTTTTGTAATCAATGACCGGAATATATCCAGCTTCAACAGCAAAGGAAATATGCATTAGCGCTTTATTAAGCAGCCAAAAAATTCCACCAGCTGTATCATTAAATCCTATAACATAGAATGTTTTGTCTGGGTTTTCATGTCCATAACTCCGCATCTTTGCACGCCGTAAAAACTGTGACCAAGCCCGAAATATCACCGTTCTTGTCCCCAATGAAACAATCTTTCGCGGGATGAATCTTTTGGAATTTGCTTTCATCTTGCACTCTCCAATTATTTCCGCAACCGACACATGATTCCGAAAGTGATATTTCTTATCAACCCGCGCTCGACATGCGAAAGTGCAAACGTATATGTTCCAAATAAAATGGATAAAGATGTAGCAATTCCAACACGCAACACCCGCCACAAGGATGCAGTCATAAAATAGTGAAGTGGGTATGCCAGCCAAAATGCGCCTAACAATGTCGTGCACATTGGGAAAAAACACTTCACGAAATAAGCAACTACCGGATACCCGACAAGGGTGCGGGCAAAATAAAGGCGGACAGCCAAGCAGCACATTTCAATGACGACTGTCGAAAACAGCACTGCATATGGCTGGAATCCCGTCCGCATGAGCATGTAGGCGATTGGAAGGTTCAGGATGAGGACACAGGACAACGCGAGGCGGTATGCCTTAATTTTTCCGCCGGCATCAATGGACAGCGCCACGCCGGACGAAAATTGGAACAGAAGTTGGCAAAGCAAAATCAGCCTGCAAAAGGGAACGGTGTATTCCGGGATGTTGTCGCCCAGCCAAAGGGCCAGCAGGCTCCGCATTTCAATGATGGCCGGGATGGCCATCAGGCCAAAAACGAGCGTTGCGACCTTGACCAGGGAAAACGACATGGCCAAGGAGACGTCGCGTTGATTGGCGCCTTCCTTCTGCATCAACTGGGGGGCGATGGCCTTTTGAATGCTGGATGTGAACGACGACAGCAAGCCGTTGATTTGGTTGGCGACGCCATAGGCCGCATTGATGGCCGTTCCCTTGAACAGGTTCAATATGATGGCAATGCCTTGGTTTTTCCCCATCATGGCGACGGACCCGAAAGCGGACCATCCGGCATAGGACACCATTTCCTGAAACAGGCTTCTTTCAACCGGGGCATGGAAATCAATGCGAATGGCTCGGTATCTCGAACGGACAATTTTCCACTTCAAGAAGGTCGCCGCAATGTAGATGGAGGCCATGCCGATTCCGTAGAAGAGCAATTTGTCCCATGCGACATAAAAAAGGAAAAATGCCAAAAGAAGTTTTCCAAAAGCCTCCGCGACAAAGATGAGGGAGATGGCCAGCATGTTTTCGTAGGCATTGAGGGCGGCATCGTACGGCACGGCCAAAATGGAGAAGAATGTGCTGACGACCATGAATTGATAGATCCACTTTGCGGCTACGATGCGTTCGGGCCGGATATTGAGGAACCCGTTGAACAAGAAGAGCGCGCACACCTCCATGAAAATGGCGATGAGAACGGCAAGGCACAAGTGGATTCTGATGCTTGCATTGTACACCGCATTGAGTTTCCCGGCGTCTTTCATCCCCATCGTGACGGACATGTAGCGCTGACTGGCAACCGTCATGGAGGAATTGAGGAACGCGAGCATGACCACGACGCCCGCGACGAGATTGTAAAGGCCGTAATCCGAAACGCCCAGCGCGCGAAGGGTTACGGGAACCGTCCAAAGCGAAAGCACCATGCAAACGATGATTTTTGCATACAGGATGCCGGTGTTGAGGATGATGCGGTTCCCGGCCTTCATGTGGCCCTCCCTGCTATATGAATTGCCTCCGATACTGTAGCCCGAACAAGATTGGCATCAACATTGCGCTTGAAAAGCGTTTGCCTATGCCAGCTAGTTGCCGGATAGCAGACCGTCTGCCATGCCGTTGCCACCACATGTTGGAAACTGTGAATCATCTCCTCCCCCCCTATTCCCCGCCCTGCCGCTGTCATGTTCGCCTTCATTTGTGCCGCGACTCTACCCCCCTCTCTCCCCCAATTCCAGCTCGCATTGCATCACAGTAAAGGATACCGGAGCCGGAAAACCCCGGCGACCTCTCTGCCGTCGAGGCGCGCACGGTGTACATGCCCTTCTCCACTAACATCTTCGCCATCGGTGGCGATCAGTCGCACCCCGGGTTTCAACGCGCTCTGCACTGGTGCAAAGAACACGGAAAGAAAGCCGTTCGGCTTCCCCGTACGCCGGGGATTTGTTCCTCTGCCATCAAAAACCAATTGGAATTCCTGCGGTAAAACCGCCTCCAATCGCATAAAGAACGTGTACCCAGGCAATAGGGCATGAAAATCGATTTGGCATGTTGCGGAAAGAGAGTTTGTCGCTTCTATGGACATCGCATCATGAAGATGGACAAAGAATTGCTTGCTCATTCCCTCCTCCTTCTCGCCCTTGTCTACCACCGCCGTCGCATCATTCGCATGCTTGCCGCCTTCCGAAAGACACCCCGCGCGGCCTGATTCGGCCGAAAGTTGCCCGAAATCAAGTTTCTTTGTTTCGAGAAAGTTGTTTTGTTGCATTTTGTATGAAATACCGTAATACAACTTCCCGGATTGCTTAAATTTTCGGCGAATGCCACAATCCCGGCATGTTGATTGCACGCCAAATGGAAGCTGCCATGAGAGCCTCGGCGGAAGAGTATCCCGTCCTGACCGTTGTCGGCCCCCGTCAATCGGGAAAAACGACTTTGGTCAGGACTCTCTTTCCATCGAAACCCTATCAAACGCTGGAAACACCCTCCACCCGCCTCCGCGCGGAAAGCGATCCCCAGGGGTTTCTGGCATCGTTTCCCGATGGGGCCATCCTCGATGAAGTCCAGCGCGTGCCCTCCCTCCTTTCCTACATCCAAGGCATCGTGGACGAAAAGAACCGGAACGGACTTTTCGTTTTGACGGGGTCCGCCAACCTTCTTTTGATGCAAAACGTCAGCCAGTCCTTGGCCGGGCGATGTGCCGTATTCACCCTTTTGCCCTTCAGTCTCGCCGAAGCGGCGGGCGTTCTTCCCTCCGACTCCCCGCTTTCCGCCATCCTTTGCGGGGGCTATCCCCGCCTTCTTGTCCGGGGCATGGGACGCCCGCGTTTCTTCGCCAACTACATCGACACCTATGTCGAGCGCGACATCCGCCAACTTCTCAACATCAAGAACACGCTTCTTTTTTCGCGATTCCTGCGCCTTCTGTCCGGGCGGGTCGGATCGCTCCTCGATCGCACGTCGCTCGCGAACGATTGCGGCATCTCGACGAAAACCGTCGCTGAATGGTTTTCCGTCCTCCAAGCTTCCTCCATCTGCTTTCTTCTCCCTCCTTGGCATGACAACCGCGGCAAGCGCCTTGTCAAAACCCCGAAAATCTACTTCCACGACACCGGCCTGGCCTGTGCCTTGGCCGGAATCGAAACCGAGCGGCAGCTCGAACGCGATCCGCTCCGCGGCGGGCTTTTCGAAAACTTGATTGTTTTGGAAGCTTTGAAGCGCGCCCTCAACGCCGGTCGGAAACCCGATTTGTATTTCTACCGGGATGCCAACGGTGTCGAAATCGATCTTGTCGAACAGCGGGCGGGATGTCTCCATCCCGTCGAAATCAAGTCTTCGGCGACTTTCCATCCCGATTTTTGCAAATCCCTCTTCACCTTTGCCGCCCGCCATCCCGGACGTTGCGATTCGCCGTCCCTCGTCTATGGCGGGAGGGAACGTTTCATCCACAAGGGCGTTTCCGTCCTGCCTTTCGCAAATGCGTTTCCGCCGCTCTCCGAAGCGCCGGATGCATGATTGCCTTGCCCTGTGCACGCTTTCCCGTTTCGTCCATCTCCGGAACGATTCCGCGCATTCCACGATCCGTCATTCCCTTTCGAGCATCCTGTTTCGACTTCCTTTCGACGAAACATTGGTTCGGGACGAAGACCATGCTAGAGGGGGCAGGCCCCGACGGGAAGGTTCGCGGCGGGAAAGACCATCTTGAAAGGCATCGCATGAAAGCATTGATCTTGAATTCCGGGCTGGGCAGTCGCATGGGCGTGCCCACGTCCGAACACCCCAAGTGCATGACGGAGGTTCCGCCGCGTTTTGCGGGACAGGGCAACTGCGAGCTCCTCTTTCCCTTGCCGAAATTTTATTCGAACTTTTTCGGCTTGAACCGAAGAAATGCCGACTCGGTCGGGAATCGCGGCCGGAATCCCGTCAGGGAAAACATTTGATGCTGCCTGTCCCTTTCGGCGTTCCATGGCCTTTCCGGGCAATGAATGCTGAAATCGTTGCCTTTGGAGCATATGAGGGGAAAACTTGTTTGGTCCGCGCGGCCTGATTCGGCCGAAAGTTGCCCGAAATCAAGTTTCTTTGTTTCGAGAAAGTTGTTTTGTTGCATTTTGCAAAACGCGCCGCTAGTGTACCCGCGGCAGGAAACACCGAGATGAATGCAAATCCTTTCGTTTACGGGAAAGAAGTGGCCGGGGAGAATTTCTACGACCGCCGGGAAGATTTTTCCCGGCTGGTTTCGACCTTGGAGGGAGGGGCGGCCAATGTCGTCCTGTATGCGCCCCGGCGCTACGGCAAGACGTCGCTGGCGAAAAAAGCGCTCGGCGAACTGGCACGGCGGGGCTTCCGGTGCGTTTATTTCGATTTCATGCGCGTGGAATCCGTCCCGAAATTCTGCGAGGCCTATGCTTCTTCCGTGTATGCACTGGAACGAGGGACCGTGCGCGCCATGCGCAGGATCGGGAAAACCCTCTCGGCATTGCGTCCCCGCTTCACCGTCGGCGACGACGGGAAGCCCGCCCTCGAACTCGACTTGGGCGTGAAGCCGACGGTCGCGACCCTCGAAGAAACGCTCGACCTTCCAGAAAGGCTGGCCGACCCGAAACATCCCGTGGTCGTGGCCTTCGACGAATTCCAGGAAATCGGCACGCTATCCCCGTCCCTTCCTCTCGAGGGCGTTTTCCGCGGCTGCATCCAACGCCACCGCCTGGTCCGCTATTTGTTCCTGGGCAGCAAAACCCACATGATCAAGCGGATGTTCGCCGATCGTTCCCGTCCGTTCTACAATTCCGCGGCCATCCAACGTCTGGACGTGCCCTCCGGGGAGGAGTCGGCGGCCTTCGTCGAAGCGCGATTCGCGTCCGTGGGGATGCGAATCGAAAAGGATGCCGTCCAAACCGTGCTGGAAATGTCCAAGGGGATTCCCTACTACGTCCAAGCCCTGTCCGCCCTGTCCTTTGAGGAAGCGGTGGCCGCTCCGGTCCGGCATCCGGTGTGCGTTGGCGATGTCGAATCGGCTGCAAGGCGTTTGCTCGAATCCAAGAGCGATGTTTACGAAAGCGTTCTCCAAGCCCTCTCCGCGTCGCAACGGACCCTTCTTGCGGCACTTGCGCGCAAGCCCGTCCGGCGCTTCGATGCGGGTTTCCGCGCCGCCAACGGAATCGGAACGTTGTCCGGGCTTCATTCCGCACTGGCCGTGCTGCTTGAAAAAGGCCATGTGGAAGCCACCCTGCGCGGATATGAAATCGGCGATCCGTTTTTTGCCCGCTATCTCACGGAGTCCGTATTCCATGTCATTGAATGAATTCCCGTCTCGCATCGGGCCTCCTCCCGTTCTGCTGCTTTTGCGCAGCTCTTGCGGACGCGTTTGTACTTTTGTCCGTTCCACTCCTTCGCAAAAAATTGTTTCGAGCGGGAGAGAATGCCGGGGGAATCGGATTCTCCTGCAGGCAGGGTTCGCGGCGGGAAAGACCATCTTGAAAGACATCGCATGAAAGCATTGATTTTGAATTCCGGTCTCGGTTCCCGCATGGGCGTGCTCACTTCCGAACACCCCAAGTGCATGACGGAGGTTTCGCCGCGGGAGACCATCCTCTCCCGGCAACTGAACCAGCTGGCGGAAGTCGGCATCACGGACGTGGTGATGACGACCGGCCCCTTCGACGGGGTGCTCGAAAACTACTGCCGCTCGCTCGACCTGCCGCTGGACATCCGGTTCGTCAAGAACCCCGTGTACGACAAGACGAACTACATCTACTCCATCCATTGCGCGCGGGAACTCCTGCTCGACGACGACATCCTCTTGATGCACGGCGACCTCGTTTTCGAAAACGAGGTTCTCGACATGCTTCTGGCCGCCCCCGGCTCCGCGATGGCCGTTTCCTCCACCCTGCCGCTCCCCGAAAAGGACTTCAAGGCGGTCGTCCGCGACGGCATGGTGCAGAAGGTCGGCACCGGGTTTTTCGGGGAAGGGGCGATGGCGGCCCAGGCGCTTTACAAGCTCGACCGGGCCGATTGGCGGCTCTGGCTCGACAAAATCGCGGCTTTCTGCGAGGCCGGAAACACCGGCGTCTACGCCGAAAACGCCCTGAACGAACTCGACGGGGCCGCCAACATCCGCGCGTGCGACGTTCGCGACCTCCTGTGCGCGGAAATCGACAACCCCGACGACCTCGCCGCCGTTTCCGCCAAGCTCGCCGCCGTCGAATCGCGCACCGTGTACGCGGTTTTCTCGACCGACATCCTCCACGGCGGGCACGTCGCCATCCTCCGCAAGGCCGCGCGCCTCGGTCGCGTCATCGTGGGGGTCCTTTCCGACGAAGCCGTCGTCGCGTACAAGCGCTTCCCGCTCGTTCCCGCCGCGGAACGAAAGAAACTTTTCGAGAGCATCGCGGGCGTCTGGAAGGTGGTGGACCAGCGGACGCTTTCCTACCGGGAAAACCTTGCAAAGTACCGCCCCGACATCGTGGTCCACGGCGACGACTGGTGCCAGGGCTTCCAGAAGCCCGTCCGCGACGAAGTGGTGGCCTTGCTTGCCGGATACGGCGGCCGTCTCGTGGAGTTTCCGCATTCCGACGCGCCCGAATACCGCGAAATGGAAGCGCGCGCCCGCGCCGAACTCTCCCTCCCCGACATCCGCCGCGCCCGGCTCAGGAAGACCCTCGAAATGAAGGGGTTCGCGACCGCGATGGAAGCGCACAGCGGCATCACCGGGCTTATCGTCGAAAAGACCAAGGTGTACCAGGACGGCGGCACGCACCAGTTCGACGCGATGTGGGTTTCCTCGCTCTGCGACTCCACCGCGAAGGGCAAGCCCGACATCGAGCTGGTGGACATGACCAGCCGCTTCCGCACCATCGACGACATCATGGAAGTGACGACCAAGCCCATCATCTTCGACGGCGACACCGGGGGACTCGCCGAGCACTTCGTCTACACGGTCCGCTCGCTGGAACGGATGGGCGTCTCCATGGTCATCATCGAGGACAAGACGGGGCTCAAGAAGAACTCGCTCTTCGGGATCGAAGTCGCCCAGACGCAGGACAGCATCGAAAACTTCTCCGCGAAGATCCGCGCCGGGAAGAAAGCGCAAAAAACGCGGGATTTCATGATTTGCGCGCGCATAGAGTCGCTCATCCTCGAGCGCGGCATGGAAGACGCGCTGGCGCGGGCATCCGCTTTCGTCGAAGCCGGAGCGGATGCCATCATGATCCACTCGCGCAAGAAAGACCCTTCCGAAATCAAGGAGTTCATCCGCCTCTTCCGCGAAAAGGACCCGACCACGCCCATCGTGCTGGTGCCGACCTCGTTCAATTCCGTGACCGAAGAGGAATGGAAGGCTCTCGGCGCGAACATCGTGATTTACGCGAACCAGCTCACCCGCACGGGCTTTCCGGCGATGCAGAACGCGGCCAAAACCATCCTCGAACACCACCGGGCGAAGGAATGCGACGCGATGTGCATGTCCATCAAGGACATCATCACGCTCATTCCCGAAGAGTAGGGCGCGGCGGGACCGCCCGTTTGCGTTGCACGCCGCGGGCGCGGTCCCGGTCAGGGGAGGGGAGGCATGGCGAGGAGGTCGCCAAATGCGAGGTCCTTTTCCGGCGGGAAGAAACATTCCAAGCCGCTGCCGTGGTAGAAGGTCAGTTCCCCGAAGTACACCTTCCCGCCCACGTGGAACAGGTCCACCCGGACGTACGGCCAGCCCGCCGAAAGCGTCCGCGCGATGTCCGCCATCTCCTCCAGCGCCGCGGGCCGCGGCACGTCCGGCCCGTTCGGCCACTTGGGCGAGCCGTCCGCCTCCGTTTCGCACCACAAAAACGGCTGTTTTTGCCACTGCAAATCGTAGAAATTCCGCTTGTGGGCGGTTTCGCGGTCCAAATCGACCTGCACGGCCGCCACTTCGCCCGCAAAACAGTGGAATTTGTAGTCTTTCGGAAGCGCCCCGTCCCCTTCCAGCAGCAATTTTTCCGCCGTGATGCGCGGAACCACCCCGCGGTACGGCCACTCGCGCGAAATCGCCGCGTGGTTTTCCTTCATCCAGCGCGCAAGTGTTTTCTTGATTTCGCGCCCGTCCTCTTTCGCCTTGTCGCGGACGATCCAGTTCTGCCCGCTTCCGTGGTTGACTTTGAGTACGAAAGCGTCCGGCAAGGCGTCAAACGAAACCTCCCGCGCCTTTTCCCAGACGCCCAACAGCGGAACCAGGTGTTTTTCGCCGATTTTCCCGGCGACAACTGCGCGGACGGCGTACTTGTCCACCAGCCGCGTCATGTCCGGCCTGCGGAAACGCGTTTTGAGGACGTTGAGCTTTTCGTTGAGCGTCCGGGGGTGTTCCCAATCGAGCGGGCAGCCAAAAACGCGCTCGAAATCGTGCGAAACGGCGCTTTCGTCGCTCCGCCAGCCGCCGAGGAGCCACCAGTCGCGGGCGTGCAACAGCGCCGCGAGGCCGGGAATCCGTTCGGCCCGTTTCCGCCATGCCGCGCGCGTCATGGCATCGGCCCGTGCGCGTCGAGATACGACTGGAGGATGACCTGCGCGGCGAGCTTGTCGACGACGGCGCTCCGCTTTTCGCGGCGGGTGCCCGCGGCAATCAACACGCTTTCGGCAATCTTGGTCGAAAGCCGTTCGTCCCACGTCTCGACCGGCAAGTCCGTGCGCTTGCGCAGTTCGTCGAGGAATTTCCGGGTCGCCGCGATGCGCGGTCCCTCGCCGCCGGACATGTCGAGCGGCCAGCCGATGACGATTTTTCCGGCGCCTTCGGCCGCGGCGTATCGCGCGACGGCGGCGGCGGCCTGGTCGGCGCGCGTGCATTCCAGGGTCGTCCGCGGGAAGGCGATGCAGGCGATCTCGTCGCTCATGGCGAGGCCCGTCCGCCGTTCGCCGTAATCGACGCCCAGCACGCGGCCGCTCCCCCGGGAAGCCGGGCTTTCCGGAGGGACGGGGGAAGCGGGGGCCATCGGGGGACGATGCTACTTCGCCGCGGCGGCGGAGCGCGCCTTGGCCATGCTCGTGGCGGCCTTGACCACGATGAAGACGGTGAGCGCCGTGATGAGGAACTCGATGATGGTGTTGCAGAAGGCGCCGTAGCGGATGGCCACTTCGGGCACTTCCGCGACCGCGGCGGTGACGACTTCGCCGGCTTCGTTCACGACTTCCTCGACGCCGGGCTTCGCGGCTTGCAGGACGTACTTCAAGTCGGTGAAATCGACGTTGCCGAGAATCATCCCGATGGGAGGCATCACGATGTCGTTGACCAGGGACGTCACGATTTTGTTGAACGCGCCGCCGACGATGATGCCGACGGCCATGTCGATGGCGTTGCCCTTGATGGCAAATTCCTTGAATTCTTCCAGAAAACCTTTGATGCCGGCGGGTTTCTTGGTTTCGGCGGCGGCGGTTTCTTCGCTCATGTTACGGCTCCTTGTCTCAGGCCTTCTTGCTGTAGGCGGCCTGGATTTTCTTGGCGACATCGCGGTAGGTGATGTCCACTTCGTAAATTTCCTTGTAGTACCCGACGGCCTCGTCGGTGCGGCCCATTTGCTCGGCGAGGAGGCCCATTTCGTAGACGATGTCCTTCTTGTCGTCGTCCATCGATGTCAGCTCGCCCTTGGCCTTCTTGAGCTGGTCGAACCCGAGGTCGATCTGGCCCATCTGCGTGAAGCAGCGCGCGAGGTAGTACAGCGAGCGGATGCGCCGCTGCGGGTTGCGCTGCGAGAGCTGGAACTCCTCGATGGCTTCGGTGAACTGCCCGCGCGAGAAGTACTGCACGCCGAGCTCGTAGCGGCACTGCAGGTCGTTCGGGTACCGCTTCGCCATGTCCAGCGCGTCCTCGAAGATGAACTGCGCCTTGGCCTCTTCGAGCGCCGCCTTCTCCGCGTCGGCCGCGGCGGCGATCTGGGAATCGAACTTCTTGACCTTGATGGCGGACTTCATCTTCTCGATCTGCGGGTCGGTGCGGCCGGCGGCCTTTTCCGCTTCGTCGAGGGCGGAAAGCGCGTCGTCGAAGCGGGCGGCCTTCAGGTACAGGTCGGCCAGCGCGCGGCGGAAGTTCATGTTGAGCGGCTCGCGCTCGATGTCCGCGAGGCGCGCGGCGATGAGCGCGTTGACGTCGCCGGAGCCCTGCACCGTGCGGTGTTCCTGCTCCAGGCGCGCCGCGACCTTCTGGTCCTTGAGTTTCGTGCGGTAGTCGCTCTTGGTGTCTTCCCAGTTGCCGGCCTTCATCGTGTCGAGCGCGGCGGCGTCCTTGAGCCGCTTGATGGCGGCCTGGTCGTTGGGGCGGAGCTTGCAGACGGCGGCGTAGCACTCCTTGGCGGCGCCGGGGTTGCCGTTGGCGATGTACACCTGCGCGAGGAGGTTGAGGAAATCCACGTCCTTGGGCAGGGCCGCGCGGGCGAGTTCGAGGGTCATCACGGCGGCTTCGGGGAGGTCCGCGCCGTTGGCGGCGTCCACGTAGAATTTGAGAAACGAGAGGTTCGTCGGGTCGAGCTCCATCAGCTTTTCGGCGGCGGCGAGGGCGGCCTTGGGGTCCTTGCCCAGCTTCCCCTGCCCGCCCATGAGGGTGAAGGCGCCCTTGACGGAGGAGAGGGAGGGCTTCTTCGCGAGGGCGCGCTTGACTTGGACGAAGCGGAGGTTCTTGCGGGCGGCGAGGCAGCGCGGCTCCATGGCGAGGACCTGGGAGAAGAAGTTGGTTGCGTAGTCGATGTTGCCGCGGTCGAGGGCGACGGAACCCTTGTCGAAGGATTCCTTGAGCTTGCGGGGCAGTTGTTCGGGGGAGATGGCGGCCATGGGGGACTCCTGTATTGGAAAGCTTGAAAGGAAACTCTACGCGCGCGTTGCCGAAAAGACAAGCGCTTGGGCGGGCCATTCCCGGCGCGCGAAGAGCGTTTTGCCAATGTTCGGCAAATCCGGCCCGTTTTTGCCGAACATTGGCAAATCCATCCGCCGCGCGCGTTCCCGGTTTTGCCAATGTTTGGCAAATTTCACGCGATTTTGCCAAGGATTGGCAAAATGCCTTCCGGGCGCGGCGGACGGTTGATTTCCGCCCGGGGAATCGGCACACTCCTCCGCCGAACAAGGAGTTTCCCATGCTTGAATTCACGGACAACCACGTCGGTCGCGCCATCGTCGTCGCCCTCAAGGGAAAAGTCGACAACCTCTCCGCCGACCTCTTCGACGCCCACTGCCGCCAGCTTCTCGGCGACGGCGAACAATCCTTCGTCTTCGACTGCACCGAGCTGGCGTACCTGTCGAGCGCGGGCCTGCGCGTCGTCCTCAAGCTCGCCAAGGACATCGCCCCCAAGGGCAAGATCGCCTTCGCCGCGATGAACGAAACCGTCAAGGAAATTTTCGCGGTTTCCGGCTTCGGCGAAATGTTCCGCTGCTACCCGACGCTGGAAGGCGCCGTCCAGGAAGGACTCTAGACCATGAAATCGCTTTTCAAATTCCTCGGTTGGACGCTTTTCGTCCTCGTCGTCCTCGCCGCCGTCCTCCTCTTCGCGTTCGGTCCCATCGCCAAGTTCGCCGTCAACCACCTCGCCGGTCCCTTCCTTGGCGTCTCCGCGCACGTGGACGACGTGAGTTTCTCACCGGTCAAGGGGAAGCTCGCGATGGAGAATTTCGTCCTCGGCAACCCGAAGGGGTTCGACAGCGGGTACATGATGAAGCTCGACCACCTGCTCTTCGACCTGGAGACCGGCAGCCTCTTCTCCGATCCGCTCCACATCGAGGAAATCGAGGTCACCGGCTTCGCCGTCACCCTCGACGGCATCGTCAACAACAACATTTCGGCTTTCATCGACGGCCTCTCCGGCGGCAAGGACGGGAAGGAAAAAGAGGAAAAGAAGGAAGAAAAGCCGGAAGGAAAGGACGCGGAGAAGAAGCCCGCCCGCAAGGTGTACATCGGCTCGGTGGACATCTCCGACACGCATTTCAATTTCGCCCCGTTCGCCGGGAAAGTCCTCCCCATCCCCCTGCCTCCCATCCATCTCGACGAAATCGGCAAGCCCGACGACGGCGCGAGCATCATGGATGCGGTCAAGCAGATCATGGGCGGCATCCTGGACGCGGTCACGGGCGCGGCCAAGGGCGCCGGCCAGTTCTTCGGCGACGCGGCCGGTGCGGCCGCGGATGCCGTGGGCAGCACCGTCGGCGTCGTGGGAGACGCGGCGGGCGCGACCGTGGACGCCGTGGGCGACGCCTTGGGTTCCACCGCGGATGCCGTGGGGGATGCGGCCGGTGCGGCCGCGGGTGCGGTCGGCGACGCCGCCGGAGCCGC
>JAFSUH010000176.1 GCA_017445365.1 Kiritimatiellia bacterium
ACCGACACCGACATCGCCATGGTCAACGTCCAGAACGCCGTCAAGCGCGCCGAGCCCTCCCTCCCCGAGGAGGTCACCCGCCAGGGCGTCAACGTCAACAAGCGCTCCAGCGACATCCTCTGCGTGTACGCGTTCATGACCGACGGCTCGCACATGAGCTCGATGGAGCTGAACAACTACGTCTCGAAGAACATCGCCGACGCGCTCTCCCGCGTGGACGGCGTCGGCTCCGTCACCGCCATGGGCGACACCTACGCGATGCGCATCTGGCTCGACCCCGTCCGCATGGACGGCCTCGGCGTCTCCGTCAGCGAAGTCAACGCCGCGGTCTCCGCGCAGAACCTCCAGGCGACGGCGGGCTCGGTCGGCGGCGAGCGGGCGAACCCGTACGTCCAGTACCGCATCAACACCCAAGGGCGCCTCCAGACGCCCGAGCAGTTCGAGAACATCGTCGTGCGCACCGACGAAAACGGCAACGCCCTCCGCATCCGCGACATCGGCCGGGCCGAACTCGGCGCGCAGGCGACCTCCTTCATCGGCGAGTACAACGGGCACGACGCCGTCGGCATGCTCGTCTACCGCGACACGGGCGCCAACGCCGTCGGCACCATCGGCCGGGTCAAGGCCGCGCTCGGGGACTGGCGGGCCCGCCTCCCCGAAGGCGTCGATTTCCAGATCGTCTACGACCCCTCGGAATCCGTCATCGTCTCCCTCAAGGAAACCGCCTTCACGCTGGTCCTGACCCTCCTCCTCGTCATCCTCATCACCTACCTCTTCCTCCAGGACTGGCGGGCGACCATCGTCCCTTCCGTCGCCATCCCCGTCTCCCTCCTCGGCGCCTTCCCCTTCGTCTGGGCGCTCGGCTTCTCCCTCAACACGCTCACCCTCTTCGGCCTGGTCCTCGTCATCGGCTCCTTGGTGGACGACGCGATCGTCGTGGTCGAAAACTGCCAGTCGCTCATGCAGCGCGAGCATCTCTCTTCGCGCGAGGCCGCCATCAAGTGCATGGAGCAGATCACCGGCGCCATCATCGCGACCACACTCGTCACCGTCGCCTGTTACGTCCCGCTCGCGTTCTACGGCGGGATGGTGGGGACGATCTACGTCCAGTTCGCCGTGACGATGTGCGTGTCCCTGTGCATCTCCACCTTCGTCGCGATGACGCTCTCCCCCGCCCTCTGCTCCCTCGTCCTCCGCCCGCCGCGCGAGACGCCCGCGAAAATCTTCGCCCCGTTCAACGCGCTGGTCGACGGCTCGCGCCGCTTCTCCAACGTCTTCGTCGGCTTCCTCGTCCGCCGCTCGATCTTCGCCGTCGCCATCCTCGCCGTCTTCCTCGCCGGCATCTGGGGCGCGTCGCGCATCGTCCCCGGCTCGTTCCTGCCCGAAGAGGACAAGGGCATCGTCTTCTGCGACATCGGCCTTCCCGAAGGCGCCTCGCTGGAGCGGACGATGGATTCCGTCCGCGCGTTCCGCGCGAAGACCGCCGCCTTCCCCGAGGTCACCCGCACGATGGCCATCGCCGGGTTCGGCATGATCAACGGCGCCGGCGAATCCTCCGGCATGCTCATGGCCGGCCTCTCCCACTGGGACGAGCGCAAGGGCAAGGGCCAGTCCGCTTCGGAAGTCAAGGACAAGCTCATGTTCACGGGGATGACGCCGGTTCCCACGGGCGACCCGGCGGACCTCGCCGCGCAGACCGATTCGCGCGTCCTCTGCTTCACCCCGCCCGCGATCCAGGGGCTGGGGATGAGCGGCGGGCTTTCGTTCTACCTCACGAGCGACGGGAGCCTCTCGCACTCCGAACTCGCCGCCGCCGCCGACAAGCTCGCCGTCGACATCCAGCAGCTGACCGACAAAAACGGCCGCAAGCTCGCCTCCTCGGCGAACAACTCGTTCGTGGCGAACACGCCGAAGCTCTACCTCGACGTGGACCGCGACAAGGCGATTTCCCTCGGCATCGACATCTCGCAGCTGTTCTTCACGCTCCAGTCGCAGCTGGCGAGCTACTACATCAACGACTTCAACATGATGGGCGAAGCGTTTTACGTCAAGATGCAGTCCGAAGCCGACGTCCGCCGCTCCGCCGAGGACGTGCTCTCCCTCCAGATTCCGACCGCTTCCGGCGGCTCCGTGCCGCTTTCGACCATCGCGACCCTCCGCCACGAGATGGGGTCCCGCGTCCTCCAGCGGTACAACAAGATGGACGCGGCCAAGCTCACCGCGCAGTGCACCGAAGGCGTGCCGACGAAGACCTTGATGGACGCGATCGAGAAAATCGAGCTTCCCAAGGGGTGCGCGATCGAGTGGACCGACATGTCGTACCAGGAAAAGCAGAACCAGGGGCAGATCGTCTGGCTCATGGCCCTCGCGATGCTCTTCGCGTACCTGTTCCTCGTCGCGCAGTACGAAAGCTGGTCGATTCCCGTCCCCGTCATGCTCACCGTGGCGACGGCGACCTTCGGCGCGATGCTCGGCATCTGGGCGTGCTCGGGGCGCTGGGGGCTCGCCCACGGCTACGCCGCGGCCGGGTCGCTTTCCATCTACGCGCAGCTGGGCTTGGTCATGCTCATCGGCCTTTCCGCCAAAAACGCGATTCTCATGGTCGAGTTCTCCAAGCAGGAGCGCGAGGCGGGCCGCCCCGTCGCCGAAGCCGCGCGCAACGGGTTCCAAATGCGCTACCGCGCGGTGCTCATGACCGCGTGGAGCTTCATTTTCGGCGTGATTCCGCTCGTCTTCGCGACCGGCGCGGGGTGCAATTCCCGCCGCGCGATCGGCGTGACGACCTGCTGCGGGATGCTGATGGCGACCTTCGTCGGCATTCTCCTCACCCCGGGGCTGTACGCCTTCTTCCAGCGCCTCCGCGAAGGCGTCAAGCACCTGATCCACATGAAGACCTCCGTCGAAATCGCCGCCGAACGGCGGAACGAATCCGCCGCCGCGGCGACCGCGAAACACCTCTGCCGTTTGATCGCCGCGGGCGCCGTCGCGTGGTTCGCCTCCGGGTGCGCCACCGTCCGGATGGCGCGGAACGCCCAGGAGGACAACGCCGAGCGGACGCTCGCGTGGGAGGAAACGCCCTTCGCGGAGCGGGAGGGCGCGATTCCCGTCGAAGAGCTCGCCGCGTGGGCCAAGGACAACGTCCCCGGCGTCGTCCGCGCGCGGCAGGACGTGGTGCAGGCGCAGATCGCCCTCCGGTCCATCAAGTCGTCGTACGTCCCCGTCGTGGACGGCTCGATTGCCTACACGTACGCTTCCGCCAACATCGACCCGCACGACACCAGCTGGGACGGCGACGGCATCTGGGACGGGAAGCTGACGTTGAATTGGTTGCTTTTCGACTTCGGCCGCACGCCCGCCAGGACCCGGCAGGCCGTGGCGACCCTCGCCGCCGCCGAACAGGCCGCGCGGGCCGCGGAGCAGACGGCGGCGTATGACGTGCGCGCCGCGGGCAACGAAATCCTCCGCGACATCGAGATGCTCGCCGTGGCGGAGGAAAACACCGCCGCGTACAAGGAGCACCTCGACCAGACGCAGGACCGCTTCGAGGTCGGCTCGGTGATGGGATACGAAGTTTCGAAGGCGCGCGTGGACTACGACAACGCGCGGCTCGCGGAAATCCTCGCCGCGAACAATTTGGAGACCGCGCGCGCCGCCCTTGCGCTCGCCTTGGGGCTGGCCGAAAACCCTCCCCTCGAAGTCGCCGCGGCGGAAGTCCCGGAATTGCCGGGAAGCGTGGCGGAACTGATGGCCGAGGCGATGACCAACGCCCCGTCGCTCGCCACGTTGCGGGCGCAGGCGGACGCCGCGAAAAACTACGTCGATTGGACCATCTGCGATTTGTACCCGCAGCTTTCGCTGCAACTCACCTTCGACGCGAAGGGCGATTCCACGCCCCTCCTCTGGAACTACGCGGCCGTTCCCGCCGCCGCGCAGACGCTCTTCGCCGCTGGCGCCAAGACCCGGCAGATCGAAACCGCCGTTTCTCAACTGCGCGCCGCGCGGAGTTCGCTCGCGGAAGCGGAGCAGCAGCTCTTCCACCAGCTCTTGAAGGCGACGCTCGCGGCGGAGCGGGCGAAGCAGTCGCTCGAAGTGGCGGAAAGCGCCAGCGCCGCCGCGCAGGAATACTTCGACATCGTCTCGAACCGCTACGACGTGGGGGAGGCGTCCGTGCTGGAGCGCACCGACGCGCAGGTCGCATTGAGCCGGGCGAAGGCCGAAGCCGTCGCCGCGCGCTACAACTTCCTCGACACGCAGATCCTCCTCGCCCGCCTCATCGGCCGGTAAAGCCCCCACCCCGCCGCTGCGGGTCGCGCTTCTGCCCCACGAAACAGGTTCCGTGGGGACCCCATTTGCCGCGACCGTCGCTGTCCCGAGGTGCGGCGAAACCCCGGAAAGGAAAGCCTCCCGGCGTCGCCCCGCAATACGGCAACGCCACCACCCCATCGCCGTCCGGCCGGGCGGCCGCCGTGCCGCCCGTTTTCAATCCCTCCTGGCATGGCTGGATCGTCAATGAAGCGCGGCCAGCTCGCCGCCTTTTCCCGTTGCATCCGCGGGAACCCGCGCCGCGCATGGCTCCGCCGTTGCCGCGACATGGGCGCCCTCCTCCTCTCCCCCCGGCGTTGAAGGACAAAAAGCGTTCCTGCCATCGACAAAACCTTCCGGGAGGGCGGCCGTCCCCGGCCGCCGCGAATCGAACGGCAACATTGAAAACCATTGAAACCCGTTTCGCGGGCATTGAAAAGGAGGATGGGAGGGTCGCGCTTGTCGCGACCGTTGCTGTGGCGACGCCGTCCCCAGCCGCCGTGCGCGCAAAAGTTTCCCGCAGAGACGCAAGAGCCGCAGAGAGTTTCGACAGGATTTTCAGGATGGACAGGATTTTTGGGGATGCGGCTTCCAGCCGCGTGTCTGTGGGAAAAGAAAGTAAGATGGAAGGGAAGGAAGAAGTAAGAAGTGCGGATGCGGCGCGAAGCGCCGTGCTTTTCAACCCAAGAAAAGTTTCCCACAGGGCCGCAGGAGACACAGAGAGTTTTCGACAGGATTTACAAGATTGTCAGGATCTTTTGGCGAAAACAGGCCGTTTTCGTAATTTTGCACATCACTGAAGCTACACTTGCACCCGGTGGATCAAGCACTTGTCCAAATATTTGGCGGCGCGGGCATCTTGCGCCAATGTCCTTTCCCCGTTTCAAGAGCGGAACAATTCCGGCCGGATGGCGCGAATGGAGACGAACCCCATGCCGTCATTTGCCGTTTGGTCGCCGAGAACGAGATGGTCCCGAAAGACAATGCCGACAATCCCGGCAACTTGGGCAAGTTCCCTCGTGCGTTCAAAATCCTTCGGCCCCGGATTCGGATTGCCGCTAGGATGGTTGTGTGCGACGTAAATCGAATGCGCGCCCCACCGCAAGGCCTGTTTGAACACTTCGCGCGGGTGCATCAGCGTGGAGTCCGCCGTCCCGCGCGAGACCAGAAACGGCTCGCAGACCGCCCGCCGATCCGCGTCCAACGCCAGCACCCACGCGTTTTCCTGTTCGTCATCCACCGTCAGACACGGGCGAAACAACACATGTGCCGCTTCCGCGTCCGCAATCCGCCGTTCCCGCAAATCCCCCGGTGCCAAGCGCTGGCGCCGCCGTCCCAACTCGAACGCCGCCGCCAATTCAAGGCACTTCACCTTGCCGAAGCCCGTGATTTTCCGTTCCGGCCTCGCCCGGTTGCATTCCTTGACACGCTCAAGAATGCCCCGCCAGTCCGACGACACCAGTGCCTTGAGCGACCCGAACGCCTCGATCAGGCGTCGAGCCAGTTCCAGCACGTCGCATCCGCGCGTTCCCGTTCGCAGGAGGATTGCCACCAGCGTTTCATCCGGGACTCCGCGCGGGTCTTCCGCGCGCATGAACTGCTCGCGCGGCATCACCTCGCCGGAATGCGTTTCCCGGAAGCGGTTCTTTCCTCTCGCCTTGATTCCATTCCCTTTCATGGGTCGCCGTTTTCGTCAGCGGCAAGCCGCCATTCGTTCTCTTCGGGACTGGAAATTGGCAGGGAAAACATCATTGGCCCGTTTCCCGAAGCATCTTCATCTGGAAGGGGACACTTTTCCATGAAATTGAAGAGAAAATCTTTCTTGGCTCCACGGATGACGCCCTGCCTTTTTTGGGAAAACGCGTAGAGTTCTTCGACGTTGGAATACGGCAGGTACCAAGGTTCGATTTCCCGGAATTGCCCATGATGGGCGCGTGACATCACCAGTTCGCGGTCTTCATCTGGTGCGACAACCACGAAATTTGTCGCAAGATGCGGAGCTTTTTCGTGGAAGGCGAGCATCCGGGAAAGCCCGCTCGTCACTCCCGTCGTATGTTCGACTTCGAACGCAAAGGGCAATCCGCCGTTGAATTGGAGGCAGTCGATGTGCTTTCCGACTTCTATCGCTTCGGGGAAATTCGACAACACCCGTTCGGATTCCAGTGTCTGGACGATAAACGGGAATTGCATGATGTTGTGGTGGTTGTGGACAATACCGTGATCCTCGACGGCCAACCACGTCCGAAGCGACAGCGAGCGCCCGACTTCTGCGAGGGCGACTTGGATTTGGGAATGGCGGCGTGCGATGTCCGGCGGAAGTTCTCCCCGTTGCGGGGGCGGAGCCACGTCATACATGGTTTCAAAGGTTGGTGTTTCACTGATGACGCAATTCTCCCCTAGATTCCGCGGAACGACCTTCCCAGCCGCATGAGGATGGACCGGATCGAACAGGATGTGTTTGTGCCCGCGTTTGACCGTCACGGTACCGCCAATGTTTTCCAACCGCCCTGGGAGGCATGTGTAGATTTCGGACGTATGGGCGAGCAAGGCTTCCAACACCGAACGCGTGTTGTAGCTTCCTCCAAGCACCCGGTCCACGTTGATAGGCATTCCGGTGTTCAAGGCATTCGCCATTCTCCACAACATCTGGCGGCTCATGTGTTCGGGTTGGCCCCACGTTCCTCCGCTTTTCCGTCTGCGGATTGCGATGGGACCGTCGGGCATGTGGACAGCAACAATTTGAATCTCGCCGTGATTGCGCTCATTGAGATAGCCGTAGAGCCGATTCCGGTCCAAAGCCGCAATGCCCCGGCAAATATCTGCGGCCGTGAATGTCCTCGTCACGCTTCTCCCTCCTTTTCAAGAAAATCCCGGAATGTCTCCGCCACGCCTTTTGCGAGCAGGTAGGGAACTCCGTTTCCGATGGTCTTGAATTTCGCCGAAAGGGAAATGTCCGGGGGGAGCTCGAAAACCTTTGGCAGGGACTGGATGGCTAGTGCCTCCGCAACGGAAAGCCGACGGGGCTTGTAGGGATGCAAATGGACCTCGTTGCTGCCGTAAGCTGCAGTTGGGGAATAACGCCAGCGGTGCAAGCGTTTGTAGCATTTTTTTGAATCATCGCCTTCGTCGAACCGCTTCATTTTTTCAAGACCGGCGCGGGGAATGAAAAAGTCGGTGGCATTCGGATGTACATCGACCGAGTTTTTCCTGAACCAGTATTCAACGGTCAATTCTTCGGGTACGGATTTCGGCTTCTGCAGCTTTCCGTTTTCGCGGAACGGGTGTCGGTCTGGCCAAGGAATGGTTCCGATGTCATCCACAGTTTCGGCTTGTCTCGCTTCCCACGGGACTTCTGCAAGGTGACATTCCCCTTGGATTGCTCGTTGTTTGAGCCGATCTTTCCTGACCCCGAACAAAATCACGCGTTCGCGGTCCTGCGCCACCCCGTACCAAAGCGAATTGAGAAGTCTCCAATCCGTTGCATATCCCGCCTGTTGCACCTGCCGGACCAACGAATCGAAAAACGCCCGGTGTCTTGCCGTTTTCAGCAATCCTTTCACGTTTTCGAAAACGAAAAAATCCGGTCGGAACTCACGAATCGCGTCGATGTAGACTTGCGACAGGTGACCGTGTTTTCCTTGTGACCCCGCCTGTTTCCCCGCCACGGAAAAGTCGGGACAGGGTGGCCCACCGACGAATCCCACGAAATCGAAAGAACGGGAAGACTCGTCGATGCACTTGTGCAACCAGTCCCGCCGTGCCTGCTCATCGAGGAAATCCGTGACGGATTCTTCCTGCAACCCGAATTTCGGCAACTTCAACCCCATTTTTTCCCGTGAATATCTGTAAACCCGGGCAAAGTTTGCATCAATTTCGTTGGCCGCAAGCGGGATGAAACCACACGCCTCGAATCCCAAATCAAGGAATCCCGCTCCCGTGAAAAATGAAAACATGCCAATCTGCAACTTGTCCATTACGTATTCCTCCTGCCCTCACGGCAGGAGGCGGGACGGCACTTGTACCCCCAAAAAGGAGCGCGACCTTTCCCATGAACTCACACCCCATCGGTGGCGACTAGGAATGCCTTGAACCGGGTGGAGTCAGCGGAAAAGCGCGCCCGATGGACGCGCCCTGCCAACTCGAGGTCCGGTTCGTGAAAAGGTTCCTAGTCTTTCCGATGAGACGCCGTGTTGCGCAATGCGCAAAGGGGATTCAGTTGTGGGATGAGTTAGTAAAAATCGGGGAAAAACTCCGGTGTTTGACCCGGCGAGCGGAACGGGAACGGCCCGTTGCCTCCGGGCGAAGATGAAATAGTACTGTACCAAACCCCCGCCCCCCCCGACAAGCCGTCCGCCGCGGCATTTTGCCAATGTTTGGCAAAATCGGGCCAAATTTGCCAAACATTGGCAAAACGCCCTCGGGCGCGGCTTGCGGCCGTGGGTGGAACGGAACGGCGTGCGAGATTACGGAAATGCAGCACTTTCTTTGCGTCCTTTGCGGACTTGGCGTGAGACTTTTTCCCCACTGACACGCGGCTGGAAGCCGCATCCCCCAAAAATCCTGACAATCCTGTAAATCCTGTCCGAAAAACTATCTCTGCGTCTCCCTCTCTCTGTGGGAAATTTCTTTGCGTCCTTTGCGCCCTTTGTGGCTCAAAATTTTCAATGCCCGCCTTGGCGGGTTTCAATGACCTTCAATGTTCTATCCTTTGCGGCCTTCGCACACTTCGCGTGAGACTTTTTCCTCTCTCCCAATCCGGTCCGAAAACTCTCTGCGTCTCTTTTCTCTGTGGGAAACTTTTCTTTGCATTCCTTGCGGCCTGAAGTTTTTCAATGGGGGTCAATGTTCCCACTTCGCGGAGCTTGCGGCTTTGGAGTTTTCCCGCGAACCGGCATTGCGGCGCTTGCCATCGCGCTTGGGGGTCCCTACCATCGCGGGACGTTTCCTTTCCCGCCATGACACCCCCGACCACC
>JAFSUH010000177.1 GCA_017445365.1 Kiritimatiellia bacterium
GCACGCGGCGCAAGCGCCCCGTGCAGGCGGTTCCGGCGCTCCTCCTCGCCGCGGCGGGGATGGGCATCGCCCTTCCCGGCGGCCCGGCCGCCATGGCGGGCGGCGCCGCGGCGGGCGCCTTGGGGGGCTGGTTCCTGCCCGTGCTCTTCCGGCGGATGCGCCTCTCGAAGATGGTCAAGACGCAGGAAAACCAGATTCCTCCCGCGCTGGACCTCCTGGCCAACGGGATGCGCGCGGGGATGAGCTTCGTCCAGGCGTGGGGCTTCGCCGCCTCGCAGACGCCCGCGCCCTTCGGCGAGGAGATGGTCTCGACCAAGCGGGAAATCGACCTGGGCCTGCCGCTGGAAAAGGCGCTGGAGAACATGCGCCGGCGGGTGGAAAGCGAGGACATGGATCTCACGGTCGCTTCGATCCGCCTGACGCTTTCGACGGGCGGCGACCTGCCTCACGCGCTTTCCATCATCGCCGCGACCGTCCGCGCGCGCGCCGCGATGCGGCGGAGAATCAACGCGCTCACCGCGCAGGGGCGGCTCGAAGCGGGGCTGGTGGCCGTCGTGCCGCTCGCGATGCTCGGCATCACCTACTCGATCAACCCCGTGCAGACGAGCCTGCTCTGGACGACGGGGTGGGGGTGGTTCCTGCTCGTCGCGCTGGGCGCGATGGACGTGCTCGGGTTTTTCGCCATCCAGTGGATCTGCGCCATCAAGATGTGAGGGAAAGAACATGCTCTGGCTCGCCTTCCTTTTCCTGTTCTTCTCGGTCGTCATCGTCGCCTACGCGATCGCCGCCCCGCGCGAGGACGCCGTGGTCGACTCCCACGCCCTGCGCAGCCGCCGGGGGTTCCTCCTCTGGATTTCCCCCGCCATGCAGCGCAGCGAGGCGTGGGTGCACCGCCTCTTCGGATACAACTCCGCGGCCGAACGGACCCTGCGGGAGAAACTGAAGGGCGTCGGCGGCGCGTACCCGCTGGAAGCCAACGAGATTTTGAGCCTCCAGCTTCTCGGCCTCGCCACGCTGGTGCCCGCGCTGGCGGTGCTGCTCTTTTTCGGCGTGTTCGAGAAGGTGGTCGATCTTTCGTGGGGGCAGGCGGTGCTCGCGGTGGTGCTCCTCGCCGCGGCGGTGGTGGTGCTTCCGATCCTCCCCATCGACAGCCTCGTCAAGGCCCGCCGCGCGGAAATCACGCGGAAATGGTCGTTCTGCCTGGACCTGCTTGCCATCGCGCTTTCGAGCGGCGTGGGGCTCCAGAGCGCACTCGAACGGGTGGCCGCGGCCATCGAGACGGGCGCGCTCGCCCAGGAACTCCGCCGCGTGCTCAACGAAATCCGCCTCGGCGCCTCGCGCCCGCAGGCCCTGCGCGGCTTCGCGCGGCGGGCGGGGAAGGGGGACGTGGCGACGAGCATCGAAATGATCGTGCAGAGCGAAACGCTGGGCACGGAGTTGAGTTCGATCCTCTCCGAGCAGGCGCAGACCGCGCGCGCGAAAGCGATGCAGGAAGTCGAGAAGAAGGCCCTGCAGGCGCCCGTCAAGATGATTCTTCCGATGGCGATTTTCATCTTCCCGTCGATTCTCGGCGTCCTCGTGGGGCCGCTGTTCATTTCCTACCTCCAGCAGAAATGACCCCCGCCGCCGCCAGATTCCCGGAAAACGCGGTTTGCCCGATGCGGGAGGCGCGATGCCGGGTTTTGCCAAGCATCGGCAAAAACGGCGGGAATTTGCCGGACATCGGCGAAATCCAAAACCCGCGCGGCGGGTGGTTTTGCCAAACATTGGCAAAAATCGAAGGATTTTGCCGGACATTGGCAAACGCGGAAACCCGCGCGGCGGGCTGTTTTTCCGATGTTTGGCAAAAAATCGAAGATTTTGCCAAACATCGGCAAAATGCGCCGGAAGCGGACCCCGGGCCCCGCGAGGCGCCGCCGCTTCCGGGGCGGGCGCGCGCGTTGCGCCGCGCGGGGGAGGTTTTGACGGATAAACTCTTCACCGCGCGCACCCCCGCCGAACAGCGCCGCGGCCTCCTCGGCCGCGACGGCCTCGCCGCGGGCGAAGCGCTCTTCTTCCCCCGCGTGCGCATGCTCCACACCGTCGGCATGCGCTTCCCCATCGACGTCGCCTTCCTCTCGCCGGACGGCGATGTCAAGGATTTGCGTGTTTCCCTCCGCCCCGGCCGGCCGCTGGTCTTCTGCCGCGAGCCGGGCCGCGCCTCCGCGCTGGAGGCCGCCGCGGGCACGTGGGAGGCCTGGCACCTGAAACGAGGAGACAAACTTGAAATCACGGACCTTTGAACCGCTCTGCGCCATCGCCGCCGCCCTCCTCCTGGCGGCCTGCTCCCCCCGCCGGGCCGCGGACGATTCCGCCGGGCCGAAACGGCTCTCCGACCCGGCGGTCGGCATTTCGCTCGTCCTGCCGGACACCGCCGCGGCAAGCGTCGCCGTCACGCCCGCCGACCGGTACGTCTGGTCGGTCCCCTACGCCCCCAACCGCACCCTCCTCTATTTCCGCGTGATGGACGCGACCGCGGCGTTCCTCCCGCTTTCCATGCGCGGCGACGTCGTCGACAAGATCCTCCGCGCCGAATACCGCAACACCCTCCTCGTTTTCTCCGGGGACGCCAAGGCTCCCGACGGGTCGGACGTGGAACTTTTCGCCGGGTTCGACCGCGAAAACAACGGCGTCGCCGGGTTCGCCTGGCAGGGCGGGAAGACCACGATGGCGGTGTTCCTGCTCGCCGGGCCGGACCTGAAGGCCGACCGCGGAAGCGCCGAAGCGGTCCTCGCCGAACTCTGGCCGCGGTTTTCCTTTTCCCCGACGGGTTTCGGCGTGAACCGGATGGAGAAGGGCCGCCTGCGCTACAACGCGGCCTTGCTCGAAACCAGGATGGACGACAACGAGAACATCGACGCGGCCTACTCGCTGTTCTCCATGCGCGCGCACGATCCCGCCAACTACCGCGAGGCCATCAACCGGCTGAGCGCGACGGTGATGCTCATGGACATGCGCGGGGATGCCGACCCCGACGTGCGCATGCGCGCGCTTTCCGCCCTCGACAACTTCTCGGACATCCTCTGCCGCGACCAGCTCTCCGTCCGGGAACAGTTCCTCTTCGCGGCGGGCAAGCGCGACCGCGCCGCCGCGGCGGACGCCGCCCGCCTCCTCGACGCCTTCGATTCCCCGTACAACCCGGATGCGAAACCCTGCTCGGAGGCGCGCTGGGCGCGCGTCCGCGGCATTTGACGCAAGGAGCTGCCGACCATGAAAATCATCCCCCTGCAACTGGACGGAAAAACCCCGCTCGCGGACCCCTGGACGCTCGATGCCGCGCACCGCGAAGGCGTGTTCGGCCGCGGCGGGGACGTCCCCTTCCGGCTGGACGACGGCTCCCTTTCCCCGCGCCACGCGCATTTCTCCTGGCAGAGCGGGACCCTGGTCGTCCGCGACCTCGACTCGATCAACGGGCTTTCGCGCGGCGGCCGCAAGGTGCGGCGGACGGAGTTCTCCGGCGAGGGGATGCTCGCGGCGGGGAACGTGATCCTGCGCATCCTCCCGGAGCGCGGCGACGCGGCGGCGCGCTTCCGCTCGCGGCTGATGCGCTTCGCCCTGGTGCTCGCGACGGTCGCCGTCGCGCTGGTGGTCGTCAAGATCGTGTCGGAATACGCCGCCGACCACGGTCCCGCCGAGGAAGCGGAAGAGGAGCCGATCGTCCCCATCGAGCCGGTGCCGCCGAGCCCCGAGCAGCAGGAGCTGTTCGCCCGCATGGAGCGGAGCCGCTCGCTCGTGGAAAAGGCCGTGGACGACCTGAGCAACGGCGAACCGCCCGAGGGCGCGGCGCGGGACCTGATCGCGGCCCTCCGGCTGTACGACGACCCGTCGGGCCGCGCCCAGGCCGCGCTGACGGGCCTGCAGGCGCGCTACGCCGCCCCGCACCTGGCGGCGGCCGCGGAGGCGGCGAAAAAACGGGACTATCCCGTGGTGGACGCGGAAATCGCCGCCGCGGAGGCGTACTACCCCGAGCCGCCGGAAGAGGTGCGGTCCATCCGCGCCCTGGTGGCCTCGCAGCGCGCGTTCGAAAAGGCGATCCGCCTGATGCAGGACGGGAAGGCCGCCGATGCCGAAAGGCTGGCGGAAACCATCGACCCGGCCTTCGTGCCGGAGGCGGTGGCGTTGCAGGAACAGATTGCGATGGCCCTGCGCGCGCGGGAGTGGGCGGAATCGTTTTCCGCCGCCGTGCGGGCGGGCGACCCCGCCAAGGCGGAGGAACTGCTGGCGGAAGAGGGGAAGTGGGGGGCGTGGCTGACCCCGCCGGACCGCAGGGAATTCGGCGCGCGGAAAGACGCCTTGCGGTACCTGGAGAAGCTGCTGGCCATGTACGGGAACGGCGACGTCCACGACCTGCTCGTCCTCGACACGGGCGACCACGGGCTGGAAGTGCTGAAGAAGGCGCAGGAGGATCTGGGGGAGCGGTGCCGCGCGCGGACGGAGGAAGACCTCGCCCTGCTGGCGGAAGCGGAAAAGGCGGCGGGGAACCTGGCGGAGCCCCCGGCGGACGAAGCGGAAGCGCGCGCCTGCCTGGTCGGGGAAATGCCCGCGGCGCGGCTGTACTGGGGCGGCGGGCGGACGGAGGAGGCGAAAGAACGCTTCTTCGCGTACCACGGCCGCTGGGTGGAGTACGTGCAGGGGATCAACGGCCTCGCGAAGGCGTTTTTGGATTTGGGCGCCCGGGACCAGGCGCGGCTGAAGCTGGCGGAAATCCTGCCGGACATCATGGAAGACTCGCCGGGCGTGGAGAACACCACCGCCATGGCCGACGACCTGGACATGACCATGCCCGGCGGCAACCGCTGACCGCGGCTCCGCGCGGGAAAGTCGGTTCCATGCGGGCGCGCGCGTTTGCGCGCGCCTTTCCGTTTTTCCCGAAAAGTGCCAAAAACAAAAGGAAAAAAGGCTTACCCCGGACAGGATTCGAACCTGCGACCTACGGTTTAGGAAACCGCCGCTCTGTCCAGCTGAGCTACCGGGGCGACTTTCGGCCAAGCACGGGAAAAATAGTGTTTGCCGCCGCCGTTGTCACGCGCGAACGCTTTCCCGCCGCTACAGCCGCGCGGCGATGGCGGACGCGAACTCGCTGCACTTGACCGGCTTCGTGTCCGGCAACAGGCGCGCGAAGTCGTACGTCACGATGCGCTCGGCGATGGTTTCTTCCAGCGCCCGCTCGATGGCGTCGGCCGCTTCCTTCCAGCCCAAGTGGCGGAACATCATCGCGCCGGAAAGAAGGAGGCTTCCCGGATTGACCTTGTCGAGCCCCGCGTACTTCGGAGCGGTCCCGTGCGTCGCCTCGAAAACCGCGGCGCCCGTGTCGTAGTTGATGTTGGCGCCCGGCGCGATGCCGATGCCGCCCACGGTCGCCGCGAGCGCGTCGCTGACGTAGTCGCCGTTGAGGTTCAGGGTGGCGATCACGTCGTATTCCGCGGGGCGCGTCAGGATCTGCTGCAGGAACGCGTCGCAGATGCAGTCCTTGACCACGATTTCGTGCCCGTCCTTGGGCGAGCGGAAACTGCACCACGGCCCGTCGCCGACGGGCACCGCGCCGAATTCGTTCTTCGCGAGCGCGTATCCCCAATCGCGGAAGGCGCCTTCGGTGAATTTCTGGATGTTGCCCTTGTGGACGAAGGTGACGGAACGGCGGTCGTTGTCCACGGCGTAGCGCAACGCCGAGCGGACGAGCCGCTCGCTCCCTTCCTTCGAGACCGGCTTGATGCCGATGGAGCTCGTCTCCGGGAACCGGATTTTCTTGACACCCATCCCTTCGACGAGGAAGCGGACGACCTTTTCCGCTTCGGGGGTTCCCGCGGGCCACTCGATGCCCGCGTAGATGTCCTCGGTGTTCTCGCGGAAGACGACCATGTCGGTCGCCTCGGGATGGAGGACGGGGGAGGGGACGCCGCGGAAATGGCGGACGGGGCGGAGGCACACGTACAGGTCCAGCGCCTGCCGCAGCGCGACGTTGAGCGAGCGGATGCCGCCGCCGACGGGCGTGGTGAGCGGGCCTTTGATGGAGACGAGGCAGGTCTTCAAGGCCTCGACGGTTTCGTCGGGAAGCCACGTGCCGTCGCCGTACAGCGCGACGGATTTTTCGCCCGCGAAAACTTCCATCCAGCGGACGCGGCGCTTCCCGCCGTAGGCCTTTTCGACCGCGGCGTCCCAGACGAGGCGCGACGCGCGCATGATGTCCGGGCCGATGCCGTCGCCTTCGATGAAGGGTACGATCGGATTGTCCGGCACGGAAAGGCCGGAAGGGGTCATGCGGATTTTTTCGCCATCGGCGGGAACGGAAATGCGGGACATGGGGAACTCCTTTCGAAAACCGTCACGCCTTATCGCACACCCGCCGCTCCGGCGCAAGGCGCGGGGCGGGCGACTTTCGGCTTCCCGGCGGCGGGGGCGGCGGATAAAATGGGGCGGACGGAAAAAAGATGACCGCGCCTTCCCCCCAGCCCGTTCCCGACGCTACCGCCGCTCCCGGCGACGGGGCGGTCCTTGCCGTGCGCATTCCCGGCATGCACGGAGAAGGCCCCGTGCGCGATTTCCTTTCGTATCTCGGATACGAGCGCGGCCTGAGCGAAAACACCCTGGCCGCCTACGGCGCCGACCTCGCCGCGCTTTCGGATTTCCTCCGCGCACGGAAGGTCGCGCCCGAAAAAGCCGCCGAAGACGACCTCGCCGCCTTCCTCGAAGCCGAAAAGGACCTCGGCTTCGCCGAAAAGACCCGCGCGCGCCGCCTCGTCGCCGTCAAGGCGTTCTACCGGTACCTGCGCGGCGAGGGCATCATCCCCTCCGACCCCGCCGCGGCCCTCGAAGGCGCGCGGCTCTCCCGCGTCCTCCCTCGCACGCTTTCGCGCGACGAGGTGGAAGCCCTCCTCGCCGCCCCCGACGTTTCCACGCCGCAGGGGTTGCGGGACAAGGCGCTCCTCGAAACCTTCTACTCGACGGGACTGCGCGCGAGCGAACTCGCGCACCTGACCCTCGACGCGGTCTCCTTCCAGGAGCGGCTCGTGCGCGTCGTCGGCAAGGGCAACAAGGAGCGGGTCGTCCCCATCGGCGAGGCGGCGATTGCCTCTATCCGCGCGTGGCTGGAAAACGGCCGGACGCGGTTCGTCCCGAAGCGCGGCTCGCGGGCGCTGTTCCTCTCGAAAAAAGGCGGGGCCCTGCGGCGCGAGTGGATCTGGACCCTGGTCCGGCGGTACGCGCGTCTCGCGGGCATCCGCAAGGAAATTTCCCCGCACACCCTGCGGCACAGCTTCGCGACGCACCTTCTCGAACACGGCGCCGACCTGCGTGCCATCCAGGAAATGCTCGGACACGCGGACATTTCGACCACGCAAATCTACACGCACGTGGACGTGGAGCATCTGAAGACGATGTACCGCGCCTGCCACCCGCGCGCATAGCATGCGGCGGGGGAGGGGAGGGTGGAACGCGGCGGAATCAGACGGCGAGCTCCGCGGATTCGTCCGCGGCGGGATTCGCCGCGAGGAGCGGGCGGACGGTTTCCGCGAGGTACTTCTCCGTCTGCTCCGCGGCGCGGCCGGTGTAGTTTTCCGGCGCGAGCACCGCCGCGAGGCGGTCCCGGTCCACGCCGAAGGCCGGGTCGGAGGCGATGCGGTCGAGCAAGTCGTTCTCCGCGCCCTCTTCCTTGACGCGTTTCGCCGCGGCCTGCGCGTGGACGCGCAGTTTCTCGTGCAGGGCCTGCCGGTCCCCGCCGCGCGCGACCGCGTCCATCAGGACGTTCTCCGTCGCCATGAAGGGAAGCTCCGCCATCACGCGCTTGCGGATGACTTCGGGGTACACGACGAGCCCCGCCGTCACGTCGAGGAGGAGGTTCAAGATGCCGTCCGCCGCGAGGAAGGCCTCCGCGACGGCAATCCGCCGGTTGGCGGAGTCGTCGAGCGTGCGCTCGAACATCTGGGTCGAAGCGGTCCAGGCGGCGTTGAGCACGTCGCAGCAGAGGAAGCGGGCGATAGCGTCGATGCGCTCGGAGCGCATGGGGTTGCGCTTGTACGGCATCGCGGAGGAGCCGACCTGCTTGGTCTCGAAGGGCTCTTCCATCTCCTTGTTGCTCGCGAGGATACGCATGTCGCAGGCGAACTTGGCGGCGCTCTGGGCGAGGGAGGAGAGTGCGGTCAAAACGAGGTAATCGACCTTGCGCGTGTAGGTCTGCCCCGAGACGGGAACGACCTTGTCGAACCCCATCTCGCGGGCGATGTCTGCTTCCATCGCGTCGATTTTCGCCCCGTCGCCGCCGAAAAGCTCGAGGAAGCTCGCCTGCGTTCCGGTCGTCCCCTTGCTGCCGAGCAGGGCGAGCGCGTCGCGGCGGCGGGCGACTTCTTCGAGGTCGAGGACGAAATCGTTGAGCCACAGGGTCGCGCGCTTGCCGACAGTGGTCAGTTGCGCCGGCTGGAGGTGCGTGTAGGCGAGGGCGGGGAGGGACTTCCAGCGCGCGGCGAAGTCCGCGAGGCGGGCGATGACGCCCAGGATCTTGCGGTGGACGATGCCGAGGGCCGTCCGCATCTGGATGACGTCGGTGTTGTCGCCGACGTAGCAGCTGGTGGCGCCCCAGTGGAGGATGCCGCGGGCGGCGGGGCACTGGAGGCCGTAGGCGTGGAGGTGCGCCATCACGTCGTGGCGGCATTCCTTTTCGCGGGCTTCGGCTTCGGCGTAATTGACGTCGTCGAGGTGCGCGGCAAGCTCCGCGAGTTGCGCGTCGGTGACGGGAAGCCCTTGGCGCTGTTCGGCGCGGGCGAGGGCGAGCCAGAGCCGCCGCCACGTGCGGAACTTGAAGTCGTCGGAAAAGACGGCTTGCATTTCCTTTGTCGCGTAGCGGACGGAAAACGGGCTTTGGTAGCGGGAATGGTCCATGGGAAAGCTCCTTGCGTCTTCCTTGTAGCACGTCCCGCCCCGCAAGTCCACTTGGCGCACGCCGCTTATAGCCGCTTTTACCGCTTTTATGGGGTCTGTCCCCATAAAAAAGCTTGCGGCGGGGTGGTCGGAGGGGTAGGGTGAGTGCATGAGACGCGCGAGAATCAAAGCGGACGGGGAGGGGTTCTACCATGTGGTCAGCCGCATCGGCGGGCGGCGGTTCCTCATGGACGACGGCGAAAAAGCCATCCTCCTTTCCCTGGTGCGGGCGGCAGCGGCGTTTTCCGGTGTCGAGCTGTACACCTATGCGATGATGGACAACCATTTCCACCTCCTGCTCCGCGTCCCGCGGCGGGAAAGGCTCTCCGAAGGCGAACTGCGCCGCCGCATCCGCGCGCTGTACGGCGAATCCCGCGCCACCCGCCTTTTCGCCCGGTGGGCCAAGTGGGAGAAGGCGGGCGACCCGCAACGCGCGGCGGCCGCGAAGGAACAAGTCCGTGCGCGGATGCACGACCTTTCGCAGTTCGTGAAAACCTTCAAGGAGGCCTACACGCAGGACTACAACCGCCGCCACGGCAACACGGGCACAATCTGGGAGGGCCGGTTCAAGAGCATCCTCCTCGAAGGCTCGTGCGAGGCGCTCCTGACGGTGGCCGGGTACATCCATCTCAATCCCGTCCGCGCGAAAATGGCGGCGGATCCGGCGAAGGCGCGCTTCACGGGCTACGGGGCGGCGTGCGCGGGGGACGGCACGGCGCGGGCGGGCCTCGCCGCGCTGGTCGCCCACGCCTGGCGGCGCGGAACGGCGACCTGGGAAGAGGCGGAAACGTCCTGCCGCGAAGTCATGGACGGCGCGCTGGCCAAGGAAGTGCCGGAAGAAACGCAACTCGCGGTCCGGACCGGGCCGGAAACGGCTCGCGGCGCGGAAACGCCGGAAGAATCCCGCCCGCTGTACGAGTTGCTGCGCCACCGCCGGGCGGGCTTCCTGCACGGGGGAATCCTGGGCCGGACGCGGTTCTTGCAACGGATGGGCGGCTTGCTCCCGCCGCGCAAACGGCGCCGCAGGGAAGGGGTGCTGGACCGCTGTCCCGTCCTGCATCTGGCATCCGCCCGCGGCGTCAAGGAAGTCTCCTGACCTTTCCGTGACGCATTGGCTTTTGCCGGGGGCGGGCAAAAGCCAAGCGGGTTGCAACGGGTGGGAATGACAGCCCTTACACGAGGCCGAGACCGGCGAGGGCGGAGCGGACTTTTTCGACCGAGGCCGCGTCGGGCGCGCACAACGGCAGGCGGAACACCGCCGGGGCGAAGCCGATCAGTTCCATCGCCACTTTCACCGGAATCGGGTTGGTGTCGCAGAACAGGTCCCGGAAGAGCGGATACAGCTTTTCATGGCACGCGCGCGCTTCGGCGTACTTGCCTTCCAGCGCGAAGTCCACCATTTCGCACACCTTTTCCGGCGCGACATTGCTTGCGACGGACACCACGCCTGCAGCGCCCACCGCCATCATCGGCAAGGTCAAGGCGTCATCGCCCGAAAGCACCGGCAAGTCGCACATCTGCCGGATGCGGCTCACCCGGTCGACGCTCCCGCCCGCCTCCTTGATGGCGGCGACGTTCGGGTGCTTCGCGAGCGTTTCCACGACGGGAAGCGGAATCTCCCGGCCGGTGCGGCCGGGGAGGTTGTAGAGGACGATGGGGCGGCCCAGATCCGCGACGGCGGAAAAGTGGGCGACGAGGCCCGCCGCGTTGGGCTTGTTGTAGTACGGCGTCACCTGCAAGGTCGCGTCCGCGCCCATCGCGATGGCTTCCTTCGTCAGGTGGATGGCCTCGGCGGTGGAGTTGGCGCCCGCGCCCGCGATGACCTGCACGCGCCCCGCGGCGTACTCGATCGTTTTTTCGATGACCTTCGCGTGCTCCTCCATCGTGAGCGTCGGCGATTCGCCGGTCGTCCCCACGGGGACCACGCCCGCGACGCCGCCGGCGACCTGGCGGGCGACGAGCTCTTCGAGTTTGCCCCAATCGACCGCGCCGCTTTTCGCGAAGGGCGTGATCAAAGCCGTATAGGTTCCTTGGATGGCAATCATGGCGTTTCTCCTTGTCAAATGCGTTCGGGGGTTTCGATGCCGAGCAGACCGAGGGCGAAGGATAGCATGCGCGAGCTTGCGAGGCAAAGGCGCACGCGGCTCGTGCGGACGGCGGCGTTTTCCGCGCGCAGGCACGGCAGCGCCTGGTAGAAGGCGGAGTACGCGCCCGCGAGGGCGTAGATCGCTTCTGCCAGCGCCGAGGGCTTCGCGAGGCGCGCCGCCTCCCGCACCGCTTCTCCGATGCGGGCGATGGCGAGGGCGAGCGCCTTCTCCTGCGGGGCGTCAAGAAGAATCGTGGCGTTCTCCGCGTCCTCGTCCGGGAATCGCTCCTTGTGCTTGGAAGCGACCGAGCGGGCGCGGGCGCAGGCGTATTGCAGGTACGGCGCGGCGTTCCCGTCCATCGAAAGCGCCTTCTCCCACGTGAAGGACACCGCCGACTGCGGGTTCTGCGAGAGGTCCGCGTACTTGACCGCGCCGATCCCCACCGCCTTCGCGATGGCCGCGCGCTCTTCTTCCGGGAGCGACGGCGAGGCCGCGTCCACCAGCTCCCGCGCGCGCCGTTCGGCTTCGTCGAGCAGCTTTTCGAGCTTGATCGCCCGGCCGTTGCGCGTGGAAAGCAGGCCCTCCGGCAGGCGCATCAGACCGAACCAGACGTGGAAGAGCGGCGTCGTGTTGCCGGCCTTTTCCGCGAGGCGGAAGAACTGGCGGAAGTGGAGCTGCTGGCGCTCGTCGGTGACGTAGAGGACCGCGGTGGGGGCGAAATCTTCGTTGCGGGTGAAGACGGTGGCGAGGTCGCTCGCCGCGTAGTTGTACCCGCCGTCGCTCTTGCGGATGATGCACGGCGGCAGCGGGTCGGCGTCGCCGTCGAAGAAGGCGACGAGCGCGCCTTCGCTTTCGCGGGCGAGGCCCTTGCGCTCGAGCATCGAGGCGATTTCCGGGTCGCGCGCGCGGTAGTACGACTCGCCGCGCGTCATCTCGAAACTGACGCCGAGCCTGTCGTACACGCGGTTGAACTCCTCCATCGAAAGGGCGATGAACTTCTCCCAAAGCGCGGTGTTGTCCGGGTCGCCCTGCTGGAGCTTGACCAGCTCCGCGCGGCAGGCGTCCTTCCACGCCGGGTCCTCGTCGGCCTTCGCGTGGGAGAGGATGTAGATGCGCTGGAGCTCGTCCACGGGGGAATCCGCGAGCGCGGCGGGGTCGAGGAAACGGCGGTAGCCCATGATGAGGATGCCGAACTGCGTGCCCCAGTCGCCCAAGTGGTTGTCGCCGAGGACCTCGCGGCCGAGGGCGCGGTGGATGCGCTTCAACGCATCGCCGATGACCGTCGAACGGATGTGGGCGATGTGCATGGGCTTGGCGACGTTGGGCGAGGAGTAGTCGATGATGTAGCGCTCGCCCGCGCCCTCCTGCGGCACGCCGTGGAAGGGGTCGCGGGAGAGTTCGTCCAGCCACGCGGCGAGGCCCGCGGGGGAGAGGGTGAGGTTGAGGAAGCCGGGCCCGGCGATGTCGGCTTTCTCGAGAAGGCCGTCGAGCGGGAGTTCTTTCAAAACGGCTTCGGCGACGGCGCGCGGGGGCTTGCGGAGGGTCTTGGCGGCGGCGAGGGCGCCGTTCCATTGCGCGTCGCCGAATTCGGGGCGGGTGGCGGGGAGGACGCCGGAAGGGATGTCCGCGCCGGGGAAGGCCCGGGCGATGGCCCCGGCGACGAGGGAGGAAAGGGTGTCGAGGATGGTTTTCATGGGCGCCGCCTCTTTACACGCTTGCGCGCGGAACTGCAAGTGCCGGTGCCGGAGGCACTCTGCTTGGCGGCGGCACGCGCCACGCC
>JAFSUH010000178.1 GCA_017445365.1 Kiritimatiellia bacterium
GGGGTACATTGAAAATTTCAATCCACAAAGGGCGCAAAAAAAGCTCACGTGGAAACACACTTCCGGGGGTGCGACATCTTGTCGCGCTCTTTCTTTTTTTGGGGGGACGCCTTGCGGGGCGGCGCCCTGGCGGGGGGGATTTCGGCGGGCATCGGGGAGGCGGGCGGTGTCGGGAAACCGGAAGACCGGTTGACCGGAAGACCGGATTGAACCCGCGGGGTTCCCGGAGGGAAGGGCAAACGCGTGCTTTTCCCTCTGGGAATCCGCCCGTTCACACCCGGTCACCCGGTCAACCGGTTTGCCGGTCAACCGGGAAACGCCTGACCTTCGCCCGGCGGGCAACCCGCCCGCGCCAGCGTTGGGTTTCCCGCCCACGGCGGCGGAATGGCGGCTTGCCGGGGGCGGGGGCTTTTGGCAAAGTGGCTCCATCGTTCCGCGGCATCGGCCGCGCAGGAAATCCACCCCACGGAGAACCCTTCCCGCCCAGCATTCCTCCCCGACAACAATCCTTTTAGCGTAATCTGCTGAAACGACGCTGCCCTGAAAACATTCCACACTCTTTCAAGTCGTCGTAGACACTTTGGCCTCACAGCCTTTGTCCGGATCTTCCAGCAGAACGCGCCTGCAGGCGCGTTCTCGCCATGTTTTCTGGACTAAAGGCCGGTGGAATGGCCGTCAGGGCAGCGGGCATGGAATCGGGAACGCCTTTTTTTGCGCCCTTCCTTCCGGCCCGCCGCGATGCAGACCGCATCGCGGAAATGAACAGCCAGTGCCAACAACCCACTCTTTCCCGGAAAGGAACCGGCCGTGCCCACGCTTGAATGGCGCAACCGCCGCGAAGCCCTTTCCGCCGCCGCGAAGGCACCGCTCCGCGCGCTTCGGGAAGTGCCCGAGCTCTCCTGCGGCGACCCCGACGCGCAAAACCTCCTCGTTCACGGCGACAACCTCGACGCCTTGAAGGCCTTGCTTCCCTTCGCCGCGGGGCAGGTCAAGTGCATCTACATCGACCCGCCCTACAACACTGGCTCCGCCTTCGAGCACTACGACGACAATCTCGAACATTCCACTTGGCTTTCCCTTCTCTATCCCCGTCTCGAACTACTCCGCGATTTCCTTTCCGAAGACGGATCCATCTGGATTTCCATCGACGACGATGAGCAGGCCTATCTCAAAGTCATGTGCGACGAGATTTTCGGGCGGCAGAATTTCATGGGAACCATCACATGGCAACGAGCTTATTCTCCTATTGCATTGGCCAAAAACCTTTCTCGATCCACCGATTTCATCCTCATTTACGCCAAAAACAAAGATTATCTCGTTTGGAATCGTCTCCCAAGAACCGAAGAGGCCAATAAACGATACAAAAACTTGGATAATGACCCTCGTGGTCCATGGAAAACAACCGATTCAACAGCCCAAGCCGGACATGGAACGGAGTCCCAATTCTATGATTTCGTGGCTCCCAATGGCAAAGTTCACCATCTGCCACCGGGACGATGTTGGTTGTACACGCAAAAAGTCATGGCACGAATGATTGCCGAAAACCGGGTGTGGTTTGGAAAAGACGGAAACAATGTGCCCGCTATCAAGCGATTCTTACATGAGGTAAGTTCGGGAATCGTTCCACAAACACTCTGGCTTTACGATGAAGTTGGACACACACAAGAAGCCAAAAAAGAAGTCCTTGCGTTTAGTTTTGAGAGTGTTTTCGACACACCGAAGCCCGAACGGCTGGTGAAGCGCATCCTCGAAATTGCGACCAACGAAGGCGACCTCGTGTTCGATTCTTTCCTCGGCAGCGGCACGACGGCGGCGGTGGCGCACAAGATGCACCGCCGCTGGATCGGCGTCGAACTGGGCGACCATGCCCGCACCCACTGCGCGGTGCGCCTGCAAAAAGTGGTCGAAGGCGAGCAGGGCGGCATTTCGAAGGCGGTGAACTGGCAGGGCGGCGGCGGATTCCGCTTCCTCGAACTGGGCGATGCGCTCTTCGACCAAGCGGGCGCCGTGCGGGCGGAAATCCCGTGGGACGTGCTGGCGGCGCACGTGTGGTGGACGGAAACCAGAACCGCCTTCCGGGCGGACCCCGGCCGCCCGGAGTTGCGTTCGCCCGTTCTCGGCCTCCACGGCGGGGCGGCCTACGCGCTTCTCTACAACGGCATCCTCAAGGACCGCCGCGTCAACGGCGGCAACGTCCTCACGCGCCACACGCTCGCCCTCGTCCGCGAAGACCTCGCCCGCGCTTTCCCCGGCGAAACCCCGGAAAAACTCGTGGTTTTCGCGGAATGGTCCCGCCTCGGGCCGGAGACGCTGGCGGCGGAGAAAATCGAATTGCGGCAGACGCCCTACAACCTGAAAGGAGCGCGGTAGGTCCATGCAACTGAAACACTACCAGCAGGAAGCCCTCGACCGCCTCGCCGCCTACCTCTCCCTCTGCCGCACGCTCGACCCGGCCGCGGCCTACGAAAAGGCAACTGCCGATGCCGAAACCCTCGAGCGCCTCGGCGCCGCGCGGGGATTCACCCCGCTCGACGACATTCCCCTCGTCTCGCTCAAAATCCCCACCGGCGGCGGCAAAACCATCGTCGCCGCCCACGCCATCGCGACCGCCGCCCGCGCCACCGGCACCGACAACCCGCTCGTCCTGTGGCTGACCCCTTCCGACACCATCCGCACCCAGACCGCCGAGGCGCTCAAAAAGGCCCGCCATCCCTACCGCGAAGCCCTCGAAGACACCTTCGGCACCGGCCGCGTCCGGGTTTTCGACCTCTCCGAAACCGGCACCATCCGCCCCGCCGATCTCGCGCAGGGCGCGTGCATCGTCGTTTCCACCATGCAGGCCTTCGTCAAGACGGAACGGCGGAAATGCAACGTGTACAAGGACGGCGAAGCGCTCGAACCCCATTTCGCCGCCCTTCCGCCGGGCGTTCCCGACGGCATGGCCCCGCGCGGAGAGGACCCCACCCGGCCCGCCTGTTCCTTCGCCAACCTCTGCGTCCTCCACCGCCCCGTCATCGTGGCCGACGAAGTCCACCACATGACCAGCTCCCTTTCCCTCGATACGCTCGCCGCCCTCCGCCGCGCGCCGTCATCGGCCTTTCCGCCACGCCCGAGCGCGAGAACAACCCCCTCTGGGCCGTGCGCGCGTCCGAACTCTTCGCCGAGGAAATGGTGAAACTGCCCGTCGAACTCGTCGAGTATCCCGCCGACCGCTGCGACTGGACCGCCCCCGTCCTCGCCGCCCTCGCCAAGCGCGACGAACTCGAACGCCTCGCCCTCGCGGAATGGGACGGCGGACGCGGGGCGCCCTGGTTCCGCCCCGTCGCCCTCTTCCAGGCGCAATCCGTTTCCAAAAACGGCGAAACGCGCATCACCGCCGAACGCCTCCGCCGTTTCCTCGCCGAAGAAGCCAAACGCCCCGCCGGGGAAATCGCCGTCGTCACCGGCGAACAGAAGGAACTCGACGGCGTGGACGTGCGCGACCCGCAATGCCCCGTCCGCCTCGTCATCACCGTCGAAGCCCTCAAGGAAGGCTGGGACTGCCCGTCCGCCGCCGTCCTCTGCTCCGTCGCCAACGTGCACAGCGAAACCGCCACCGTCCAGCTGCTCGGCCGCGTCATGCGGCAGCCCGACGCGCAGCGGCGGAAGACGCCCGCCCTCGACAAGGCCTTCGCCTTCGTCACGAGCGACGGGTTCGGAACGGCGGCCGCCGCCTTGGCGGAAGGCTTGCGCCGCCGGGGCTTCGACAAGGCCGAAGCCGCCGCCGCCATCCAGACCGAATTCCCGGATTCCGACGGCCTCTTCGCCGAGCGGCCGGATGCCGTAAGCCTTTCCCCGGAAACCTTCGAGGCCGTCGCCGCGCTCCTTCCGAGCGCTGTGCGCGTCTCGCCGATGGCCGACGGCGGCGCGACCCTTTCCGTTTCCGCCGAACTCCCGCCGGATGCCGTGGATGCCGTCGCCGCCGTTCTCGACCGGGCCGCCCCTTCCGCCGCCGCCCAGTGGCGCGCCAAAAGCGCTTCCGCCCGGCGCCGTGCCGCCGAAGAGGAACAGGCCCCGTGCCGGACGCAACGCCTCGTCCTGCCCCGCCTCGCCGCGCAACTCGCGGGGGAGCAGGGCGTCTTCCTTTTCGACGCGGAGGACGCCTACGCGGAACTCTGCGACGGATTCGCCGCCCTCCTCCCGGATTCCCTTCCGCCCGGAACCTTCCGCATGGAACGCGCCGGTGACGCCTTCCGGCTGGAACTCCACGGCGAGGTCGTCCGCCATTCCGGCGCCTTCCAGGATACGCGGCAAACCGCATTCCAATCGGAAGGTTTCGGCACGAACGTGGACGCGGAAGGGGTGGTCAACGCCCTCGACCGCCTCACGGCCGACCCGATGATTTCCCGCGCGGAAAAGCGCGGCTGGATCGCCCGCGTCGTCGCCTCCCTGCTGGCGGACGGCACCACGCCGGATGCGCTGTTCGCCTTCCGGCACGTCCTCGCGGACGAACTCCTGCGGGAAATGGAGAAGGCCCGCGCCGCAACCCGGAAAAACGCCTACCAGAGCGTTTTCCGCCTTGGCGGATGCGAGGCGGCCGCCCCGCTTCTCCGCTGGGACGACGCCAAGGCGTTCGTGCTGGACGATTCGTTTGCCGCTGCGTGCAACGGATTGCGCCTCTACGACGGCAACTACCTTTTCCAAAAGCATTTTCTCGGACATTTCCGCGTCCCCGCCTTCGACGGCAAGCTCCCCCACGGCGAAGGCGAGGAGTTCGCGTGCGCGCAACTCATCGACGCCCACCCCGCCGTCGCCACGTGGCTGCGGAACCCCGCCCGCCACCCGCGCGCCTTCCGGCTTCCCGTTTCGGATGACTGGTTCTATCCCGATTTCGTCGGGCAGCTCGAAGACGGGCGTTTTTTCGCCGTCGAATACAAGGGCGAACATCTCGCCAGCAACGCGGAAACCCTAGAAAAGTCCGCCATCGGACGGCTGTGGGCCGATTTGTCCGGCGGCAAGTGCCTCTATGCGACGGTTTTCAGGGAAAAGAAGGGAGCGGATGTCCGGGCACAACTCGACGCGTTGTTCCGGGAATGACGGATGTACTTGTGGATGGCGTGGAATCGCGGCAGGAATCCACCCCCGAAAATCCTGACAATCCTGTGAATCCTGTCCGAAAACTCTCTGCGTGTCTCTGCGGGAAACTTTTCTTTTTTCATGGCGCGGCAGGGATGGGGTCCCCGCGAAGCTTGCTTCGTGGGGTTTCGCCGCACCGGACGCAATGCCAATCGGGCTTGCCCGGGCAATCACAAAGCAGCGCGGCAAGATGCCGCACCTCCGAAAAAACCTGTCCATCCTGTCAATCCTGTTGGAAAACTCCCTCTGTAGGAAACTTTTGCAGGGTTTCATGGCGCGGCGGGGATGGGGTCCCCGCGAAGCTTTGCTTTGCGGGGCTTCGCCGCACCTCCGAAAGTGTGTCTCCGCGTGAGATTTCCTTTGTGTTCCTTGCGTTCTTTGCGCCTTCTATCCCTTTTTCAATGCCCGCGAAGCGGGGTTCCATGTTTTTCAATGTTCCATCCTTCGCGAACCTTGCGGACTTGGCGCGAGACTTTTTCCCACGGACGCGCGGCTGGAAGGCGCATCCTCCCAAAAAATCCCGCCCATCCCGCAAATCCTGTCGGAAAAATCCCCGCACCTTCCCACCATCCCGCCAACAAACCCAGCCCGGTCGGTTTGACGCGGGCGGGGGAATGGTGTATTCCTTCGCGGCGTTCGCGTTCGGCCGCGGCGGAAGGGCTTTCCCCGACGTTCCCGGCACCGCGGCGCCCCCCTCCACCCCCTGACACCGGCGGATGCCCGCCGTGGAAGGCTCCCATGGAAGACCCCAAAGAATCCACCACCTCCCGCCTTGCCCTCCTCGGCATCGTCGTCGGCTCCACCGACTCCGCCGAAGCCGTCCAGCGCATCCTCCACGATTTCCGCGACGCCATCGTCGCGCGCATGGGCGTGCCCCACCGCGGCCGCGGCGTCTCCATCCTCTCCGTCATCGTCGATGCCCCCGCCGCGACCGTCTCCGCCCTCGCCGGGAAGCTCGGCATGCTCCCCAACGTCACCGCCAAAACGCTTTTTACCAAGGAATAACCCATGAACGATACCGACTTCGCTTGCCCCCGCACTGGCTCCGACCCCTCCCGCATCATCAAGCGCGACCAGATCGCGCGGTATCTCCCCGCCTCCGGCGGCGACTTCATCGACGACGAGGCCATCCGCCGCGGGCTCGCCGACAACGCCCGCCCCGACAAGCAGCGCATCCGCGACATCCTGCAGAAATCCCTCGCCATCCAGACTCTCGCGCCCGACGAAACGGCGGCGCTTCTCGCGGTGGACGACCCCGACCTTTTGGCCGAAATGATGGACACCGCGGCGAAGGTCAAGCGCTTCGTGTACGACAACCGCATCGTCACCTTCGCTCCGATGTACATCTCCTCCTACTGCATCAACCGCTGCAAGTACTGCGGGTTTTCGCTTGACAACAAGAAGGAGCGCCGCCGGTGCCTCGCGATGCCGGAAATCACCCGCGAGGCCGAAGCGATGGTCCGCCGCGGCCACAAGCGCTGCATGGCGGTCTTCGGCGAGCACCCGCTCACGGGCGCGCGCTTCATCTCCGACTCGCTCGCGGCCATCTACGAGGCGAAGGTGCCCGGCCGCCGCCCCGGCGCGGTCAACAACATCCGCCGCGTCAACGTCAACGCCGCGCCGATGTCGGTGGAGGACTTGAAAATCGTCCACGAGGCGGGCATCGGCACCTTCCAGGTTTTCCAGGAGACCTACGACCACGTGGCCTACCGCGCGCTCCACCCGGCGAACACGGTCAAGGGCGACTACGGCTGGCGGCTCACCTGCTTCCACCGCGCGTTCGACGCGGGCATCGACGACGTGGGCCTCGGCGTCCTCTTCGGCATCCAGCCGGACTGGAAGTTCGAGGTCGCCGCGCTCGTCGCCCACGCCCGCGAGCTGGAGCGCTTCAGCGGCATCGGCCCGCACACGTTCTCCGTCCCGCGCATGCACGCGGCGAGCGGTTCGGCGATGACCACGGCCGAAAACCCGTTCAGCGACGACGATTTCGTCAAGGCGGTGACGGTCCTGCGCCTTTCGGTGCCGTACACCGGGCTCATCGTCACCGCGCGCGAGAGCAAGGCCCTGCGCGACCGGTGCCTCGCCTGCGGCATCACGCAGATGGACGCGGGCACGCGCATCGACATCGGAGGGTACTCCGCCGACGAGGCCGGCACCGCCGGGCAGGACATCGACGCGCAGCAGTTCATGCTCGGCGACTCGCGGTCCCTGGAGCAGATGGTCACGGACCTCGCGCGGCAGGGCGTCATCACCTCGTTCTGCACGGCGGGCTACCGCTGCGGGCGGACGGGCGGGTGCATCATGGACGCCCTCAAGACCGGCAAGGAAGGCACGTTCTGCAAAATCAACGCGGTCCTCACCTTCCGCGAATGGCTCGACGACTTCGCCTCCCCGGAGAGCGCCGCCGCCTGCGAGCCGGTGCTGGAGAAGGAGCTCGCGGAAATCGCCGAGCAGTTCCCGAAGTTCTTCCCGCAGGTGAAGGCGCGGTACGACCGGATTTGCGCGGGCGAGCGGGACCTCTACTTCTAGGCCCATGCGCGTCCTCGTCACCGCCGGTCCCACCCGCGAGGCCATCGATCCGGTCCGCTACATCTCGAACCGCTCCAGCGGGCGGATGGGCTTCGCCCTCGCACGCGCCGCCGTCGAGGCGGGCCACGAGGTCGTGCTCGTGGCGGGCCCCGTCTCCCTCCCGACCCCGCGCGGCGTGTCAAGAAGAATCGACATCGAAAGCGCGGAGGAGATGGCGCGCGCGACGCTCGCGGAGCTGCCCAAGGCCGACGCGCTTTTCATGGCCGCCGCCGTCGCCGACTTCACCCTGCAGCGGGTCGCCCGCAAAAAACTCAAGAAGGCCGACGGGATACCGGAGCTCAAGCTGGTGCGGACGCGCGACGTTCTCGACATCGCGGGCCGCCGCAAGCGCCCGGGGCAGGTCATCTGCGGCTTTGACGCGGAGACGGGCGAAGCGCGGACGGAGGCCCTGCGGAAACTCAAGTCGAAAAAGCTCGACTGGATCGTCGCCAACGACGTCTCCCGCCCCGGATGCGGGTTCGCCACCAAAACCAACGCGGTCGCCATCCACGGCCGCGACGGAACCGAAAAAAACGTCGGCTTGCGAAGCAAGCTCGCCTGCGCGCGCATCATCCTCGCCACCGTGCTGGGAACGGGCAAATGAAGGCGTTCCCGGAAAAGCCGGAGGGCCTTCTCGCGCAAGCGCTCGTGCATCCCTCGTTCGCCGCGGAAACGGGCGGGGAAGACAACCAGCGGCTGGAGTTCCTGGGCGACGCGGTGCTGGGGTTGCTTGCGGCGAAGCACTTTTTCGCGGCGCGGCCGGAGGCCGGGGAAGGGGAGCTCACGGACGCGCGGAGCCGCCTGGCGCGGGAAGCGACGCTCGCCCGCGCCGCGCGGGGGCTGGGGCTCGGGGAAAAACTCCGGCTCGGGACCGGCGAGGCGAAGCAGGGGGGGCGCGGGAAGGACGCGATTCTGGCCGACGCCTTCGAGGCGGTGATGGCGGCGGTGTGGATGACCGAAGGGATGGCGGGGGCGGAAGAGGCGTTCGCCGCGTGGCTTCTGCCCTACGCGGCGGAAGCGGAAGAGGCGTGCGACAACCCGAAGGGCGCGTTGCAGGAGGCGTTGCAGAAGGCGGGGAAGGAAATCCCCGCGTACGAAACGGTGTCGGTCGAAGGGCCCGCGCACGCGCGCCATTGGAAGGTCGCGGTCCTTTGCGCCGGGGAACGGCTCGCGGAGGGCGAAGGCGGAAGCAAGAAGGAGGCCGAAGCCGCCGCCGCCCGCGCCGCGCTCGCGGCGTCGGGCGGGGCGTCGGGCGGGGCGGCGGGTGAATTGCAAGCGAAATGGACCAGTGGAGGTCATGCGGTCTGGCGGGCGTAGGATTGGGCCGCGGTCAGGCCCCCGAGCGACCGCCGGTGGATGCCGTTGATGGCCGCTTCCAGGGACGCCACCGCCTGCACGGA
>JAFSUH010000179.1 GCA_017445365.1 Kiritimatiellia bacterium
ATCGCCGCGGGCGATGCGGTGACGTTGGACGAAGCGGTGACGGCGACGGCCGGGAAGGTTTCCGCGACGGCGACCAACGGGGCGTTGCAGGTGACTGCCAACGGCTCCGTCAAGGCCGGTACGGACGCGGAACTGACCGCGAAAAAGGGCAACGTGGCCTTGGACGGCGCGGTGTCCGCGGGCAACGACGCAACGCTTTCCGCGGGCCGGAACCTGACCGCGAACGCCGTGCTCAAAGCGGGGAACGACGCGACCATCGCGGCCAACGGCGGTACGCTGGAAACGACGGCGAAGGGAACCGTTTCGGCTGGGCGAAACGCGCAACTCTCGTCTTCCCGTGACACATCGCTGTACGGAACCGTGACGGCGGGCGGGGGCGTCACGGCCGATGCGGGCGGCACGTTCGCCAACAACGCGGCCATGACGGCGAAGACCGGCAACGTGACGGTTTCCGCGGCAAAAGGCGCCACGCTGGCCGCCAAGACGGAAGCCACGAAGGGAACGGTGGCCGTCACCGCAGCCAATGGCGCCTTGCAGGTGACGTGCAAAGGCTCCGTCAAGGCCGGTACGGACGCGGAACTGACCGCGCGGAAGGGCAACTCAACCCTGAACGGCTCCGTCTCCGCGAAGCGCGACGTGGTGGTTTCCGCGGGCGGGAAGCTGACCGCGAACGCCGCGGTCAAGGCCGCTTCCGGAAATGCGGCCCTCCAGGCCGGCAAGGCGCTTTCGGTCACCTCCGCCGGTTCGGTCACGGGCGGGAAGAACGTCCTCCTGCTCTCGGAACAGGGCAATGTCCAGGTCGGCAAGCAGGCCGCGGTCACCGCCGGGAAGGACCTCGTGGTTCTCGCCGAAGCCGGAACGGTTTCGTTCGGCGAACAGGCGGAAGCGTCCGCCGCGGGCAACGCGGTCCTGCGCGCCAAAGGGAATATCGCCCTTTCGACGATGACCCTGACGGCGCGGTCGCTGGGCCTCCAATCGGCGTCCGGAAGCGTCCTGGACACGAAAGCGGATATCGAAGCGAAGGACACGATGTTGATCGTGGCCGGGAAGGATGTGATGCTCAAGGGCAAGTCCACCGCTTCCTCGCTGGGCATCCACTCGTCGGGGGACATCACCCTCGGCAATCTGGACGTGGCGAAATTCGCGGCGGACAGCACCGCGGGCAGCGTGACGGTGAATGCGGCCCGGAACGTCGAACTCGCGAACCTCTCGGGCGCGGCGGCGACCGCGGAAGTGCAAGCGGAACGGGCGGACGGCGGAAGCGCGACCGTGCGGGGGACGCAGGCGGGCGGCGGCCTGAACGGCATCCAGGCCAAGAAGGACGTGACCTTCACCGGGAAGAACGTCTCGGGCACGCAAATCGTTTCGGGCGGAAAGACGACCGTGCGGGCGGATGCGGTTGGAGTCCGGACCATCTCCGCGGACGGTGACTTCGACTTGCAGGCCTCTTCGGTGGACAGCGGTTCGATCCGGGCGGGCGGGTCGATTGACGCGGACGTGGGCGGCCGGATGAAGGTCGATGCGCTGACGGCGGGGCGGGACATCCGGCTGGCGAAAGTCGGCGGGGATCTGGTTGCGGAAACGGTGTCGGCAAAGGGGGCGTTCGACGCGGAAACCGGCGGCGACGCGACCCTGACGGAAGCGGAAATCGGCGGAACCGCCACGATGCAGGTTGGCGGGACCCTGCAGTTCGATACCCTCCGGGCGAAAGACGCGGAAATCCATGCGGGATCCGTCCGGATGGGCGAATTGACGGCGGGGAAGGCCGTCATCGAGGCGAACCGGAACATCGATGACAACGGTTCGATGGTCTCCGTGGACACCTTGACGATGACGGCGGGAGGCGACATCGGTAGCGCTTCCAACCCGATCAACACCGATGTCCGTTCGAAAATCGAGAAGATTGCGGGCCGGAACGTCTATCTTCTGGAGCATGCCAACGGACATCCCGTCAAGCTGGGCGTCATCGAGGCAAGCGGGCACCTGTCGCTTTCGGCTCCGTGGATCGGCGGGGCGGATGGGGAGTCCGGTTTCACGGACGACAACGGGGATGCCCTCAACATCGCCGCGGGCGACGGCTTCGAGCTGAACCTCGGCGGGAAGCTGGGAAGCGCGGACAATCCGGTGGAGGCGCAGATCCACGGAAAAACAGGCGGGTCGTGGATCATCCGGAACGGCGAGTTGACCGGAACGGATCCGAGCTACGTGTACATCGTCATCGGCGGGGAGGGAACGGACTACGATTACACGCCAGTGTACAAGGGCACGAACGCGATTCCGGGCCTCGTGATCGTCAAAGGCCGTCCGGTGCTGGGCCATCCCGACCTCCTGCGGAAAATCTACAGCGCCTTGGCGTTCAGCGTGGACACGCCGGAACTGAAGAGCACGCAGGGCGTGTTCGGCTCGCCGTTGTTCCTGCACACCGACCTGGCCCTCTTCAACGCGGGCGAAACCGGCGTGGACTACTGGAGCGTGGTCAACAACAGCCTCTTCCGGCCCAACATCCTCCAAAACGCGATCGAATTCCGCCACTGGCACCTCGAAGCGGCCCTCTGGTCGCCGTTGCGGCTCGCCCGCAGCGAGGCGTACCTGAAGCGGTTCGCGGCGGCGCCCAAAGCCGAAAAGAAATCCGCCACCCGGGCGGAAGATGCGGCGGACGGGGAAAAATCGTCCCGGACGGACGGGAAATAGGAGCAAGACGCCATGAAAAACACCATTCCCCTGATCATCGCCGTCGTTTTCGGCCTGGTGGCCGTGCGGGCCGTCAGCCGCACCCTCTCGAAGAAGGAGGAGGAGCGGGGCAAGTCCGTGACAGTGCTCGTGGCGAAGCATCCCCTCGAGAAAGGAAACAAACTGAAGGAAAGCGACTGCACCTCAAATGAAATCCCCGCGAAGGCGTACATCGTCGGCCAGCAGATTCGCTACGAGGACCGGAACAGGGTCGTGGGGGTGGAACTCGGCCATGACGTGTCCGAGGGCAACTTCATCACGCTGGCCGATTTCGAAGAAAAAAACACGCTCTCGTCGGACGTTGGGAGCAAACAGTGGGCCGTGCCGGTGCATTTCGCCGACTCCTCGCTGGTTCCCTTCATCCAGCGCGGCGACGAAATCGCGATTCTCCTTTGGCTCCGCACGCAGGAGGTCGAGACGGGCGGCGGTGACAGGAGCGTCAAGCCGAAAGCGGTCGAAAAACGGAAAATCCGTGTCCTGTTTCCGCGCAAGAGCGTCATCGACAAGATGGCCGACGGCGTCCTTCTCTCGCTCGGACCGAAAGCGGCGATGACGCTCTTGGCCGCGCAGCGGAAGGGGGATCTGTATCCCGTATTGCGCAAGCGGGGGGACAGCACCAGCTGGAACGAGGACATCCTCGACGAGGAAGCGGACGCACTTTTGACGAAAGAAGCGCTGGAAGCGCTCCAAACGGCCGAATAAGGAGGCAAACATGAAAAAAACGATTCTTGCCGTTGCAACGCTTGCGTGCGTTTTGAGCGCCTGGGGGCTTAACGTCCCGATTGGCGAACGCCGGACCCTCTCCGTAGGGGACGAGCCGGACGGGTTTTTCGTTTCCGAGGAAGGCCGGGATTGCGTGCGCGTCACCCTGCCTCCGGCCGGATCGGGACTCGACCGGGTCACCGTCGAGGGGCGCAAGGAAGGCCGTTGCAGCATCTCGTTTTACAGGGGCAACGCGGAATTGAAGACCGAAGAGGTCGTGGTGACCAGCGGCATCGACGCGTTGTGCCGGAGTCTGAGGCGGCGGCTGGAAGCTTCGGTCCCCGGAGTCGTGGTGGAACCGGAAGGCAACAAACTCGTGCTCACCGGCAAGGTGGCCAATCCGGAGGACTGGAAGGCGCTCGAACAGATTCTCGGCATGGAAGCCTACCGCGGGAAGGTGGAAAACCTGGTCGCCTTCGAGGTGGAACAGCGCGTCATCGAAAAGCTCAAGCGCGAAATCGCGCGCATGGGCTTCCGGGTGACGGATGAATACCCGCGGGACACCGGCACCTTGCAAGTCCTTCACGCGAACAACGAACTGAAGGTTTCCGGGACCGTCTATTCGCAAGCGGACCTGGAGAAACTCCGGCGGTTGCTCGCGATGCAAAGCTGGCTGTCGGGCGTCGGCGCGGAAGGGGAGACGGCGCGCGGCAAACGGCCGACGGTGCGGTGCCGGATGAACGTCGCCATCGACGACATGGCGGTGAACTTGTACGCCGCCATCATGGCGGTTTCGGAAAGCGCGACACGGGACATGGGCGCCGGCACGCCGACGATCCGCACGTTCTACAATGCGTTCTACGACTTCATCCACGGGCCGCACCATGGCACCACGGACATGCGCATTTCCGCGTCCATCGGCGACACCCTGACCGCGTTTGCCGGAAACGGCATCATGCGCGGATGCGACACGGCACAGATGCAGTTCAACCTGAACCGCGACGGAGAGGAGGAAAGCCGCCTGAAATGGGGCGGGACGATGAAACTCCAGCGTTCCGGCACCGACGGGAACGGGAATCTGAACCTGTCCTACGAAGACGTCGATTACGGCTTCACCCTCAAGAAGCTCGCTTCGCGGCGGATTTCCGCCGACACGGTGGAGCTGAAGCTGGAAATCGACCAGTGTACCCAACCGGTCATGGAAGAGGGCGGCGCGTGGAGCATGGAGCAGCACGTGTTCAACCCGATCGTCCGTTGCAAGTTCGGGGAAACCGTCATCATCGGCGGGTACGGGCACATCCTCGAAGAAAGCCGTTTGCCGGCGGGGATGCCGTTGCTGCGGCACATCCCCATCGTCAATTGGTTCGTTTCCAAGGAAGGCCACGTCGACGAGGATGCCACCATGCTGATCGCCGTCAGCGTCACCCCGGTGGAATCGGGCGGCGATGCAGCGCCCTTGATGTTGCCGAAGGACATCACCTACGATGTCCAACGGCCCAACGCCGAGCGCCTCAAGGAACGGCAGCGCCATCAAGGGTGCTGGACTCCGCTCAACTGGCTCGCGTGGTAGGCGGGAGGGCGGAATCGCCATGTGGTTGACGGCGACGAGCGAAAGCGGCGAGGTCTTCCCGTTCGAGGCGCCCGGCGAGGGCGAAGAGAAGGTCGTCGGGCGGAGGGCGGACGCGGACATCGTGCTGCCCAACGGCAGCGTCTCGCGGCGGCATGCCCGCATCCTCTGCGCCGGAGGACGGTATTTCGTGGAAGACCTGGGCAGTTCCTTGGGCACCTTCCTCAACCGGCAACGCGTGGAGGTGATGTCGCCGCTGGAGCCCTCCGACACCTTGCTGATCGCCCCGTACACGTTGCGTTTGTGCGAAACGCCCCCCGGTCGGGACGGTGGTTTCCCCCCGGCCGGACCGGCGGCGCCGGGACGCACGGAACGCCCCGAAGCCCCGCCCCGCCGCGCGGAACCGCGGGAGCGGGACCGCCCCGTGCCCGCGGCCAACAACTTCCTCGAAGCTTTCAGGGACGCGAACCTGCTCTACACGCCGGAAACCATGCTGCTCAAGCAGCGGCTCCACGGCCTCATCCTGACGAAACTCAATCTCTCGGACGAAGCGCTGGCGGCGGAAGCGGACGATTCGATGCGCGAAAAGCTGGAAGTGTGCCTCGACGAGACCCTCCAGCAACAGCGCCACGAACTGCCGGGCGACATCGAATACGGCAAGTTCCGGCAGGCGTTGCTCGACGAATTGATCGGATACGGCCCGATCACCCCGCTCCTCCGGGCGAAGGACATCACCGAAATCATGGTCAACGGGCCGGACCGCGTGTTCCTGGAAAGCAAGGGACGGCTCTACGAAACGGGCGTGCGGTTCTTCAACGACCGGCACCTCCAGCAGATCATCCACCGCATCGTCGATCCGCTCGGCCGGCACATCGACGAGGCGTGCCCCCTGGCCGACGCGCGCCTCCCCGACGGAAGCCGCGTCAACGCGGTCATCCCGCCCCTCGCGCTGGACGGCTCGTCGCTGACCATCCGCAAGTTTTCCGACAAGAAGCTCGAAACGTCAGACCTGATTTCCTTCGGCAGCATGACCCGGGAAATGGCGCTCTTCCTTGAAGAGGCGGTCCGTTCCCGGCAGAACATCGTCGTTTCCGGCGGTACCGGCTCCGGGAAAACGACGCTCTTGAACGTCCTTTCGCAGTTCATCCCGGAGGGGGAACGCGTCGTCACGGTGGAGGACTCGGCCGAACTGAAGCTTTCGCACCGGAACCTGGTGCGCCTCGAAGCGCGGCCCGCCAACATCGAAGGCAAGGGGCGGGTGAGCATCCGCGACCTTGTCATCAACACCCTGCGCATGCGGCCGGACCGCATCATCGTGGGCGAATGCCGCGGGGCGGAAGCGCTGGACATGCTCCAGGCGATGAACACCGGCCACGACGGATCCTTGACCACCTGCCACGCGAATTCTCCGCGCGACGCGCTCTCCCGCCTCGAAAACATGGTGATGATGGCGGGGTACGAACTGCCCTCTTCGGCCATCCGCGAGCAGGTTTCCTCCGCGGTGGACCTGATCGTGCAGCAGAACCGCATGCTGGACGGGACCCGCAAGGTGGTTGCCATCACGGAAGTGACCGGCAGGGAAGGGGACACGATCACGATGCAGGACATTTTCAAGTTCGAACAGGAAAAAATCGACGAAAACGGGCGGGTCGTCGGCCGCCACACGGCGACGGGCAACATCCCCTGCTTCGTCGAACGCCTGCGCGAGGCCGGGGGACTCAAGCTGGACATGGGCGTGTTCGTCCCGGGGAGTTGAGGCGATGGCGGATTGGATGCTGGCAATCCTGGTGTTCGCGGCGACGCTGGCCGTTGCGTACCAAGTGCTTTCGACGGTGGTCAGACACCTGGGCGAGGCGGCGCGCCTCCGCCAGAGCCAGGAGGACGAGGAGAACATCACCGCGCTGCGGCGGCTGGTTTCGCCGGTGCAACTGGCCGCGTACCGCATCGAGTGGTCCTGCGGGCTGGGGGCGGCGGCGCTGGCGGGGCTGTGCCTGGCCGGGGCGTCGCCGTGGGTGTACCTGCCCATGGCGGCGCTGTGGGGGGCGGTTGGCGCGTGGGTGCCGCCGCTCTACTACCAATGGCGGGTGAAAAAGCGCCAGGAGGCCTTCGAGGCCCGCATCTTGGACTTGACCGTCGGATTGGCCAACGGGCTCCGCGCGGGCGAAGCGCTCCCGGCGGCGCTCGAATCGATTTCCGGGCGGATCGCCTCCCCGATGAAAGAGGAGCTGCAGACGGCAATCCGCGAGTACCGCCTCGGGCTGGAGCTGCCCGAAGCGCTGGCGCGGCTGGCGGAACGGATGCCGTGCGAGGACCTGCACCTCCTGGTGGCGGCCATCCGCCTGACCATGCAGACGGGCGGCAGCCTCGCGGATGTCCTCTCCCAGATGGTAGACACCATCCGCCAGCGCAAGGAATTCCAGGAAAAGCTCGCGTCGATGACCGCGCAGGGGAGGTTCGAGGCCGTCGCGATGTCCCTTGCGCCGCTCTTCGTCTTCGTCATCCTGTACGCCATCAACCCGCCGCTCATGGCGCCGATGATTGCGACCTGGCAGGGCTGGGCGGCCATCGGAACGACCGCGGTGATGACGGCCGCCGGATTCTGGAGCATCAACAAAATCGTGACAATCGAGGTCTAGAGCCGTGCAACCGCTGACGATGTTGAATCTTTTGATGGTGTTCTCCTGCGTGCTGCTGCCCTTCCTCGCGGCGGACCTCGTCGCGCACCTGCCCAAAGGGGAGCAACCGGAACCGATGGGAAGCGCCGTTCCGGCCATGTACAGACGCCTGGGGAGTTTGTTCACGTGGTTCGCCGACCGCATCCGTCCGGATTCCTTCCTCCTGCCGGCGGGGCGGGCGGAACGCATCGGGAAGCAACTTTTGCTCGCGAACTGGAACATCCGCCCGGAACTGGTGGCGGGGGCGCAGGCGGCCCTGTGCCTCGCCGGCGGCGGGACGATGCTGGTGGTGCCGTTCCTTCTGGGCCTTCCGGCGGGAGCCTGCCTCCTCCTGGGGGCGGCCGCGGCCTTCTGCGGCTGGTTCCTCCCGACCGTGAAACTCGCGGAAACCGCCGAAAAACGCCAGAAGGAATTGATCAAAAGCCTGCCGTTCGCCATCGACCTGATCGGTTCGGCGATGCGCGCGGGCCTCGATTTCAACGCCGCCATCCGGTACTACCTGTCCCTCGGGATGGACGGCCCCCTGCCGGTGGAGTTCGCCGCGATGCTCCGGCAGAGCGAGTTGGGCAAGAGCCGCGTCGAGGCCTTGCAGGAGATGTCGGCACGGGTCCAGACGGATGCCTTTTCCTCCTTCGTCGATGCGGTGTCGCACGGCATCGAAGTGGGCGCTTCCATCGTCGAAACGATGAAAATGCAGGGCGAGGACATGCGCCGGGCGCGCTTCCACCTGGCGGAACGGCAGGCGGCGCGGGCGCCGTCCCTGATGATTTTCCCGACGGCGGTGTTCCTGATGCCGGCGGTGTTCGTCATCATCGGAACGCCCGTCGCCTTCCAGATGGTGCAAACGGGGTTCCTGAAATGACGGACGAACTGAAATACCGCATCCGCTTCACCAGGGGGACCCTCTCGGGACAACTGTTCCCGCTGGGCGCCGAACCGGTCATCCTGGGCCGCTCGCACACCTGTTCCATCCGGCTGATGGAGCCGGACGTCTCCGCGCGCCACGTGATGCTTTCGACGGATTCCAAGGGCGTGGGGATGGAAGTCATCAGTTCCCGCCGGACGCTTCTGGACGGAACGCCCCTCAAAACGGGCGACAAGGTGGCGGTCAAGGCGGGACAGGGGGTCACGATGGGCGGCACGGCGTCGTTCGAGGTGGAGTGCTACCTGAGCGACGGGGACGCGACCGAAATGCCGATGGGCGGCGACCTTCCGACGGGATTCCGGGACGAAACCCGCAAGCCCGGGCCGGGCCGCGGCGCGGAAACAACGAACCTGACTTCGGCGGTCTCGCCACCGGCGGGAGTGCGACCGGATACGCGGTCGCCGGGGGGATTGACGGGGGCGGACACGAAAACCGCCTTCCGGCGGAAAGCGCGTGCCGCGGAAACGGCGTATCCGGGCGCGACGGCAACCCGGGCGGCCCCGCCGCCGGGCGGGGAGACGGAGGGGACGGAGGCCTTCGCGGCGGGCGACGCCACCCAGGTCCTCCGGACGCGCGCGGCAACACCGCAGGAATTGGCGTACATGCGCGAACTCCACAACAAGAAGAGGCGGCGGCGCCTGTGGTTGCGGCTGGCGCTGGGGCTCTGCCTGACGGGGATGGCGGGCGGGGTGTACGTGTATCTCGCGTTGCACGCGCCCGAACGGAAACTCGCCCTTCCCGGGGGGGGGAAGAAGACGTTCCCCCTGTTGGACGGGAACCTGCACCCGCTCCCCGCCGGGTCGAAAGACATGGTGTCGATTGCTTGGTTCTACCCGGAGGCGTGGGGAGATCCGACGCGTCCGGCGGCCTCCGGCGCAACGAACGTTTTTGCAATCGCCAGGCCAATCGGCCGGGCGCGGGACGTGCTCCTCCGCTTGCGGCTTGTCGCTTGGACGGACCCGGCTTCGCTCGACCGGAACGCAGAGGAATCGTTCCGGGCATGGCGCGAGGGGGGCGCGGGGGGCATCCAGCTGCACGAGGAACTCGAACGCGATTTTTTCGGCACGGCACCGGGAATCCCGTGCCTGAAGTGGACCTACCAGCGAGCGGCGACGGAGAGCGAACAGAGCGGCGGCGTGCTGGGTTGGGCGGGTGTTCTCTCGTTTTTCCGCTTGCAGGACACCTGCTTCCTCTACACCCGCGAAGTCCCCGACGAAGAAAAGTTCCGCGCGGAGACCCTCTTGCGCGATACCAAGACGATGTTGGGCATCGGTCCGACGATGGTGCGGACGCGCTGGGCGGGGACGGACACGAACCACCAGTACCGGACGGAAAGTCTGTCCGATCTGGCGAACGACGTCGGAAAATGGTCGTTGGAGCGGGAGGACATGGACGTGCCGTGGACGGCGTGGGAGGAAATCGAAGGCAAGCTGACGGCTATCCTCGTGCGCACGCAGACGAACCGCACGCCCTTGGCGGAAGATGAAGCGGTCACGGACACGGACAGGAGCAACTTCGCCGGACAAGCGCTCCGTGGGCTCGGGACGCTGCGCGACAAGCAGGAAAAGGCTTGGAATCTTGCGTGGAAAGAGCGGATTCAGGTGCCCGCCAACGACCGCACGGGACAGGGCCGGAAAATCGACGAGAAAGTGCGCGCCCGCTTCCGTTCGCCGGACGATTCGCGGACGGAACTTGCCCGCCGGGAAAAATGGTGGGAGCAATGAAAACGGCAGGATTCGGATTCGGGAAAACGGTGTTGCAGTTGCGGCTGGAACTGGCGGGCCGGACGATTTGCGAAGGGCGGACGGACGCGATGCCGCCGGAGGTCCGCATCGGCCGTGCGGTCGATTGCGAATGGCGGATTCCGCCGACCGACAAGACGGCGAGCAACCACCACGCGCGGTTGTACCGGAAGCGCGGCAAGTGGTGGGTGGAAGACACCGCGAGCCGCAACGGCCTGTACTGCAAGGGGGAAAAGGTTTCCGCGTGGTGCCTCGCGGCGGGGGACCAAGTCTCCATCGGAGACTGCGTGCTTTCGGTTTCGCGGCCGGACGAACGCAACGAAGGGAAAGCCGAACGCCACCGCTTGGAACAGCTCAACGGCGCGGACGCGGGCCGGACGGTGGAACTGGACCGGGAGGCGAGCGTCATCGGGTCCGCTCCGACCTGCGATATCGTTTGCGACGACAACCTCGTCAGCCACCGGCACGCGGAACTGGTCTGCAAGCGGGATGGCTCCTGCTGGGTGAAGGACCTGAAAAGCCGCAACGGCACGCGCGTCAACCGCGTGCAGCTGAAAACCGGCGAACGGATGCTCCGCGACGGGGATGTGCTGTCCGTTGCGTACGTCGATTTCCGTTTCTGGGACAAGAACACGGTGCACACCCCTTCGCACTTGCGCCTGCGTGCGGCGGTGGCGGCGCTGACGGTGCTCGCGTGCCTGGCGGGGTGGTTCTTCTGGAGCGCCTTGCACCCGAGCGCCGCCGCGTACCTCAAGGACGCGATGAAACAGGCGAAAGCGGGACGGTTCGATGCCGCGGCGAAGCTGGCGGAAGAGGCGCGGCAAGCTCGCCACGGGTCGGCCTATGCCGCGCAAATCGACGATCGTCTCTGCGAAATCCGCGACTGGCAGGCGACGGCCGTCGCCTGGGAAAAAGTGCAGGTGGATTTGTCCTCGAGCAGATGGACGGATGCGGGGTCGGATTTCACGGCCGTCGTCAAATGGGACTGGAACGAAGACTCCGCCCCGCGGCACCAGCGGCGGGCGGAAGCGTGCAAGAACCTGCTCGACGCGTTCCTCGCGATGCGCGGAACCCTGCCTCAACCGGGCGAACCCGATTGTGATGTCGGCGCCGAAGAATTCGAAGAAAAGCTGGCGAAGTGGGAGACCGCATTGGCGGCGGCCAAAGCGGAAAAAGCGATGGAAGACGAAACGTGGGTGAACGATTTCGTCGCGCGGATCCCCGTCGGGGAAGACGCCCCCGGCGGCGGTGCGGCGGGCAAGTTCCGAATCGAGGAGGTCCGGGTGGTCCACGATCGGGACAAGGTTTTGGGCCCCCTCGAGAAGGCGGGTGAGGCCGTCGCGGAGGAAATCCGGACGGCACTGGCCGAATACGCCGGATTCCGCGAGGCGGTGAAGGGGTTGGGGGCGGACACGGACCCCTTGCCGCTTCCGGCGGCGGCGTGCCTGGCCCGCGCGGAAGCCCTGCTCGCGGAGAGCAAAGCGCGCGAAACGCGGCGGAAAGCGGACCAGGCGGAACGCAAGTACCGGGTCGTGCGCTATGCGCCGCTCTTGAAGAAACAGCTCGACGGGGCCCGGAACGCGTTGGCCGAATTGGTCAAAGCCGAAAAAACCGTGGCGGGGAACTTGGAGGCGGTCGCGGCCCTGGAGCCTGGCTGGGACAAGAAATTGGCCGACATCCCCGATTTCAAGGCACCAACGGACGAGAGTGCGTTCAAGGACTACCGCAAGAGTCTTGCAACGGCCAACGGGGAGTTGCGCGAGATTGCGCGGACGTTGGCAAACACGCATCTAGCGGCCCTGCGGGGGATCGGGTTTGCGCCCGACGGGAAGACTCCCCATGCCATCGGGCGGGTGTTGCAGGACGGGGTGCTGGACGACATCCTCCGTTTCGTGGATTGGCGGCAAGAGGCACGGACCTGGGGGACGGGGACGAACGCGATTGCCGGCTGCGCGTACGACGAAATTCTCGGGTGCGAATACGTCATCGATTTCCTGAACGCATACGACAACGCCGAAACAAGCTTCGAAAACTGGTCCCCGGAAAACCTCGGGGCCGACGGCCGCCCCTGCCCGGTCGCGCGACGGGCG
>JAFSUH010000180.1 GCA_017445365.1 Kiritimatiellia bacterium
CCAGTTCCTGTTCGATGCGGCGTCGAATCATCGGATTTTCCCTTTCGCGGCCGTATGCTACCACAACACGCGCCACAAATTCAACATCAAAGTATCAAAATCCGCCACTTTTTCTAAGTTGAATCACTTAAATCCGCCACTTTTCTTTTTCAGATTCGGAAAGGCCGCACCACGCGGAGCGGAGGGGGCTATGGCCGGGCGGTCTTGCACGGCGTGGCGGGGTCCGCACCCCGCCACGCCGGCTGCGGCCGGGTGTCGCGGCTTCGCCGCTCGCTGTCGTCAGGTTTCACGGTCGTTTTCTCGTCGTCTTGTCGTTTCGTCGTCTTGCGTCTGGCGTTTCGCGTCTGGCCCGACGCCAGACGAAAAATCACATTGCGCCCTCCTCGCCCACCGCGGGAGGTCCATCCGCGCCCGGGCTCCGCGTGGCGGGGGCTGGAACGATGGGGTAGCCGCGCGGGGCGACGAGTCCGGCCGCGTCGTAGCAGCCAAGAACGATGCTCGGAAGGCAGAACGTGGCGATCAGGACGAAACACCAGATGCCGAAGCCCCGCGAAGAGAGCGAACCGTTCGTGAACCCGCCGGTCAAGAGCAGCGCGGCAACTTCCGCGAGGAACAGGAGCACGGAGGCGATGATGACGCGGTCGGCGGTCTTTCTGGCGATGCAGGTCCGTTTCGGGCGGAACAGGACGTGCCCCAGCAGAACGCCGCCCGGAATGCCGGGGCCGCCAAAGACGACCACGCGGTCCCCTGCGCGGTAGGGAAGGTCGGAGTGTCCTTCCAGGTCGGGGATGCCCTTCGGGTCCTCGAAGGTGCGGACGGTCTTGTCCTTGTCGCGGAACGAGACACGCAGCCGCGAGGGCTCGGAGGGATTGGCGGCGGAGAGATCGCCGACGGTGGCAAGGCATCCGGGATACATCCTGCGGAACGCGCGCAGTCCCTTGCGTTTCCGGAAGAACGCGGACGCTTCGGCATAGAGGGCCGCAAATGCGCCGGCGACGATGATACCGTCGAAGAAGTCGAGATTCAGTGGCATGGCGGTTCTTTCCTTTCGCGTGGTGGCGGGGTGGGGACCCCGCCACGGCGGGTTGCGACGAGGGCGAGGATATAGGAGAGGCGGGGGCATGTCAAGGGGTTTTGGCCCCGTTTTTGCATTTCCCACACTTTCCCACAATTTATTAACAGCCCCCTCCGGCCCGCTCCCGCCCCGAAACCCGTTCCGGACGCCCCCGGTTCCACCGCGGCGGACGACAATCGCACCGTGCGTAAAACTTGTGCAATTCTCCGCTCCTGGACCGCAATCGCACCGTGCGTAAAACTCGTGCAATTCTCCGCTCATGTAGATGCGTTTTGCATCAAAATCACGCACGGTGGAATCGAAATGAGAAATCTCACTCCGCGGACTTCGCGCGGGGTTCGGGCTCTGCGTGGAATTCGGACGCGGCGGGACTCGGCGTGGCGGGTGTTCGCGCAAACCGCCGGAAGCGGACGACGAGCCACGCGGCGAAGGCGGCTCGGACCAACGGCGCGAGAAAGCCGAGCACCGTCGATTCGGGAAAGTCGAAGGTCGCCCGCAAGGCTTCCAGGCCGAAGAACAAGGCCGCGACGAAGGCGACGTTCCCGCACCCTTTCGCGTACCGGGCGGAGGCGGGCGCGAGCGGACGCCCGGCGACAACGCCGTGCAGCCGCATTGCGGCGATTCCAGCGGCGCCCATACCGAAGAGGCAGACGGCCTGGACGAGCATCGGAACGACGAAAACCAGGAAACACTGCGCAAAGGAGAGACCGGGTTCGACGGCCCGCCGCATGTCCGAAACGGCGAACGCCGTCGCAAGCGAAGCCGCCGCGCCCCATTCGAAGAAACGGCACGCGACAGCGGCGAAACCGCCCGACCGGCGAGGCCCGGCACCGGCCGGCGCGTCCGCGGCCGGCGTTCCCGCCTCCTTTCCGAACGGGAAGCGCAACGGCTTCCGGGCGATGATGCACAGAAAGAAGACGATCATGGCGGGTTTGTCCGGGCGGAGATGATAGGACACGGGCGCCCCTCCGCGGACGGAAAACGGGGAAATCGGGGAAAGCGCCGCGAAGAGGACGACCTGGAGGGCGATCAGGGCGAACCCGGCGATCCCGATCACGCAAAGCCGCTTCGACTCGCGCGCGAGATTCGTCCGGTCGTTCATCCGGCGGGGAAAGGTGGCGAGATCGAAGATGCAGCAGGCGAAGAGGGCAATGCACGCCACCGAGACAAGGCGCGCGAGGGTCGACGAGGTCTGCGGCGCGGGCTCGCCGCCCGCGGTCGCGAACGCAACGCCCGGC
>JAFSUH010000181.1 GCA_017445365.1 Kiritimatiellia bacterium
ACGAGAACCAGGTCGTCACCGTGACGAACACGGTCTGGACCATGGCAGGGCCGAACCTCTCGGGGTTCGACAACGACTGGGAATGGCGGGGAACGGCAACCGTCACGAACGGCGAGGGGTTTTTCGTCGATACCGGCATCCCCGACCATTTGGGCGTCATGCGCTTCTATGCCGCGGCGGAAGCCAACGACACCGATGGAGACGGACTAACCGACGGGATGGAGCGCTTCGTCTTCCACACGGACCCGACCGTACCGAACAACGGCAATCCCGACCCTTCGGGCACGAATGCGACAACCAACGTATTCTGGTTTGTCACGACGACGAACGAAATGCATTGGTGGCATTGGCTTGGAACGAACCTTCCTCCCCAACCGCAATGCATCACGAATTTCCCGATTCCCGGGTCCCGACCCACGACCAACAGCGTGGTTCAGGACGTGAGAATCACCGGATTCGTGGACGACATCCTTTGCGTAGACGGGAATGTCATCGGAGGATGGGATGCCGGTACGACCAATTTCACCGACATCAGCGTTTTTGAGCAAGCGACCAATGTCCAAAGCGGAACGCTGGACTTGCAGATTTGGGATTGGCCAGGCCCCAACCATGAAGGCGACAACGAAGCAAAATTGGGCTACTCCCATGAAGAGCCTTTCCGCGTCGAATGGACGTGGGCCGTGCCGATGGAGTTCCGGCTGGAACACATCACGACGAACGGGGCGCCGCTGGTGGTCAATCCGAGCGGAACGAGACCGAACCGTGAAATCACCTGCGTGGCGACGGTGCTTCCCGCGAACATTCCCGACTCCGACATTCATTGGGAAGTCTCGGGCGCGGGGATGACATTTGCGGGCGGCACGAACTGGGGACGGGAGGTACATAATGCGGGAACGTCGAACGGAACTTGGACCGCAACCGTAACGGTCTCGAACAGCACGTTATCCCCCGCCAGATTGCAGGGAAGAGTGCTGGAGAAGAAGGATGTCAACGTGTATCTCCACATCGTCTGCGACAACTACTGGCAGAATCCCGCCATGACGGTTGAACACTTCGACGAATTGCTCGCCGTGGCGAACCGGATTTGGGAACAAGCCGCCATCGAATTCCATCGCGTCGGCAACGTGATGTACACCAATAGAACAGATTGGCAGGTGATTTCGACAACCGACAATTGGGAGCAACACAATGCGTTGCAATCTTGGAGTCGCAATACGGGGGGAATCGAAGTGTATTGCATTAATCAGTTCGCAAACTCCGAGCGATTGGGGCTCAGTTGCACAAATGAGGATGAAACCGCCGGGTTGACCATCGTGGGCAATGCTCTCCCCCGAACGTTGGCGCATGAGTTGGGACATGCTTGCGGATTGCACGACATTTACACGAATGTGGACATCAACATCTCTTTCAACCTTTACAACGAGGTTGTTTTGAAAGTGTGCGCGTCGGACGATTGGTGCGAGGAGGCCCCGAACGGCGGCTACGGCGATTTGACTCTCCATCCCATGATCTGCCGCCTTCTCATGTTTGGCAGGGATGGCACGAATCGTGTCGCCGCTGTGGACATCCCTGCCGGGCGTGTTTACGGACTCATGCAAAATGGTCTGAACACGTCCGTTGCCGTCGGGTTGAACGACATGGGAACGCGGAATCCGAAGCATTGGTGAAAAGATGGGAGGAAAAACATGAAAAAGCTTGCGTTGGCAATCGTTGCGTGGATGACATTCCTTTCCGCCGTTTGTGGATTTCCGTCCGAAGAGTTGGACCGGCTCCGCGACATTTTGACCAAATGCCGGGGGCGGGAGGGGCCGACGAAATTGGACGAGTTGCACGCATTTGCCGGATTCAGGGGATTTTCCGATGCCGAAATGGCCGCGCGGTTGACGGAACTGGTGCAGGAGGGATTGGACGGCAAGGCAGATGGAGAACAAGTCCATGTCGCCAAATCCGCTTTGCAAGCATTGGGATTCTTCGGCAGAGAAGGAGAAACCGCATTTGCACGAAAGGTCATGCGAGAAGCGGCAGACGGGCATCTGCGGCAACTGGCCGTCCTCGCAGGCCTCCGCATGACGCCGGATCGGTGGGAAGAATGGGTGCGGGAAGCAGCGGCCGACAAACGCTTCAACGATCTCGAACGATGGATTATCTACGAGGATATTCTCCGGATAGGTCGGGAAGGAGATGAAAAGACCCGGCAACGGGTGATTGAAGTGTTGAGCGAAATGCGCGGGAAAGATGCCTATCCGGCGAACCGGGACAGTCTGGGGAAATGGATCGCGGAGTTGAAGGGCGGGGACGCGTGGGAAGCGTGGGTCAAGGAAGTGTTCGCCGGGGAAGGATTCAACGACGCCGCCAAGCGGGATGCCTGCGAGCTGGCCGTGCAGGCCGGACGCAACGGGGATGAGCGGACGCGGCAACGCGTGATCGAAGTTTTCGGGGAACTGTGCCGCGACGAATCCCTCGACGTGGACCGGACCGCCCTGCGGCGCTGGATCGGTGAATTGGAGGACCTGCCGTGAAGCCTTTTGCGGCAACGGTTGCGTGGATGGCATTGATTTCCGCCGGCCCTTGTCCGGCGGAAGAAGTTCGCTTCGGCTTTTGGGACGAAGCGCAGCTTGCCAAGCGCCCCGCAGCCGGACGCGAAGCCATCATCGCTTGGCAGGCGAAAGGATTCGGCGCAGGGGCGCATGCGTTTCCGGACGGATTGGGGGAAACGGCGCCAGGGGAGGGCGACGGGCGCCATATCGCACGAAAAAATTAGGCTCTTCAAAGAATGTAGTGGAAGTGGCCATGAAGACATGGGCGCGGGACGTCTCCGGCAGGGGCATGCCGGACGCTGGCATCGGCGGTTCCGCATCGCATGATGCCCGTCATGGACAACATGCTGTCGAAACACCATGGAACCCTTCCCGGCCTTGGCGACGAATGGCGGGTCTCCGGCGTGAAGCTGGACGTCGCCGCCCGGCGTTTGGAGATCCGGCTCGAATACACCGTCCGTTCCGCCATCTGCCCGGAATGCGGCAGGCCGATGGCGCTTCGCGACCGACAACCCGAACGCGCATGGAGGCACCTCGACACGATGCAGTTCGAAACGCTGATGCACGCCAGGACGCCCCGCGTCAGCTGCGAAAGCCGCAAGGTGAAGGTCATGGAGCTGCCATGGGCGGCGAAGAGTTCCCGATTCACGCCGCTTTTCGAGGCGTTCTCGTTGGATGTCCTCCTGTCCGCGCGGAGCATCCAGGATGCACGGAAGCTGCTGCGGCCGAGCTGGTACCAGGTCCATGAAATCATGGCCGCGGCCGTGGAGCGTGGCCTCTCCAGGCGCAAGCCGGAGGAAATCCCGCAAAAACTCCGAAGAGCCAAAACGGTTGCAGGGCGGAGGGCGCGGGTTATACTTCCCCGCCCATGCCTTTCACCTTCATCCGCAGACGCACCCCTTCCGAAGATCCCGCCGCGGCCCCCGCGCGCCGCCGCGTCTTCACCGCCGGCCTTTTCGCCGACATCGGACTCTTCGCCGGCGTGTACGTCCTCTGCCTCTTCGGCCTCGCCCTCACCTCCCCCCAGCCTTTCGAGGGCCTCGCCGAAGGCCAGCGCGCCCCCACCACCGTCATCGCCCAGGTCGATTTCACCTGCCGCGATCTCGACACGACCACGCTCCGCCGCCACCAGGCCTCCGAAGAGGTGCGCCCCGTTTTCGCCATCCGCCGTTCCGGCGCGCACGAGGCGCTCCGCACCATCTCGCGGCTGGCCGAACGCGCCCGCCTCCGCCGCGCCGAAATGGCCGGAAGCATTCCCCTCCCGACCGCCCCCGCGCCGGAACCGGCCGCCTCCGCCTCTCCAACGCCCCCGACACCCGAAATGGCGGCCGAATCCGCCGGAATTTCCTCGAAACCCGTTGAAATTCCGCCAAAAACACCCGAAATTCCGCCAAAAACAGGTGAATTTGCCCCTCAAACGGCCGAAATCGCGGAAAACTCCGCCGAAATGACGGAAAAAACCGCCGAGAAACCGCAAAAAACGGCCAAGAACCGCAAAAAAACGGAAAAATCCACCAAAAATGCCGAAGAAAGCGCCCTTCTGTCCGAAAAACCGGCGGAAATCGCCGGAATCGGCGGAGAAACAACCGGGAACGAGCCGGAAAGCGCCCTCCCAGCGGACGGCGACGGCGGCGAGGCGCCCGTACCTTCCGCGGAAGGCGCGCCCGCCCCGCTTCCCTCCCCGATCCCCGACCTCGACGCCACCACCCGGCAACTTCTCGCCGCCAGCCTCGCCGATGCCGCTTCCGTCCTCGACGTTCCGCTCTCCGGCGAGGCCATCGCGGCGCTCTTCCCCGCCGGACGCGAGCAGGAAAGCGCCACCATCCTCGTGGACACCCTCCGCCAGGCCACCGCTTCCGGCCTCGTCTCCGCCGCCGACCGCGAAAGCGGCTTCGGCGGCCTCGCCCCCGCCCGCGAACTCGCCCTGACCGCCCCCGGCGGCGACGGCTACCTCCTCCGCTCCCTCTCCGCCCTCTCCACTCCCGAAGAAGCCGCCCGCGCCTTCGCGGACGCCGCTTCCGCCGCCCTCGCCCGCGCCGGCATCGCCGCCGCGCCGGACG
>JAFSUH010000182.1 GCA_017445365.1 Kiritimatiellia bacterium
CCGCAATCGACGAGGGCACGCCCCGAAAAGCCCCCTTCCGCCACGCCGGAGAACTCCGTTTCCGCAAACGACGGCATGATTCCGCCGCTCCGGTTGTCCGCAAGGAGCCGGTCGCGCAGGCGGCGGCTGCCCGCCAGGAAGGAAAGCACCTGGTCGCCGATGGCCGCCGCCGCCGCGTACACGCAGTCGGGGACCTTCGTTTGGTCCGGCCAAGGCGAGACGTTTTCCGCGGAGAACGTCCTGCAATCCGTTCCGTCGACGGAACAGGCGACGGAAAACGCCGCACGCGCTCCCGCCCCGTCCCGGAAAACGCCCAGTTGGCGGGGAACAAAGGCCATCCGGGTCTCCCCCACGCTGTCGCTTCCCCCGAAAACCGTCGAGGCTCCCGCGCGCAACACGCGGGCGAAAGGCTCCCGGAGGGGACACACCGCAAGCCGGTGGCGGGGCTTCCCGTCGGGATCGAAGGCGTTGTACTCCATCAGGGAAATGCCGATTTCTTCCGGCATGGCGGAAAAGTCGAACGCCACCCGGCAGCCGGACAGCTCGATCAGGTCGTTTCTCCGTGCCATGCGGACGGGCAACGCGGCGGGTTCCGAGAGCGGTACCGTTTCGTTGACGAACGGAGCGGGTGCCATGCATCCGGCCAGCAACGCGAATGCCCCCCAGGCGATGCCGTTCCAAGGTTTCACCGGAGACTCACTCCTTGTCGATATCGGCGAAATCGCTCCAAACCTGCTTGCCGTTGCGCAAATCGACGAGCTGGAGGGACAGCTCGTACGAATGGCGTCCGCCGTCTTCGAATTCGCGGTACCGGCCGTACATCTGGTAATCGGCGGAAACGTGCTGGCCGAAGTGTTGCAGGTTGTTGCCGTCGTTCAGCCCGATGTCGGCATTGACGGCGATGGATTCGGCCATCTCCGCCGACACGGACTCGGCGGAGAACGCGTCGTCCGTGATGTCAAAGAGCCGCGTCTTGCGGAGTGCCGTTTCCAACCGACGCCGCACAGATTCCGTTTTTTGCCCCACGCGATTCGTGCTGATGGGGTCGATGTTCCCGATTTGCAGGACGGGCAGGTCGTTTTTCTTCGACGCCAGCATCTCGTAGTGCTCCCGGAAGCCCTCGTCGTCCTGCATCTTCGCCACGAGGTCCGCCACGGCGGTTTTCATGTCGTAGAGCGTCGCGACCTCCGGCCGGGCGAAGTTTTCGCTCGTTGGATTCACGTAACCGTGCGGCGGTTGGACGCATCCGGCGGCGCACAGGATGGCGATGAAGGGAATCAGTGTCGTTTTCATGGGGTGTTCCGTGGTTGGTTCCAAAATGTCGTTCCAAAAGGTGTCTTTCCGCCTCCGGACTCCAAGGTTTGGCGGAAGAGGGCGTTCACGGGACGGTTCCGGTCGCCGTTCCCGGCCCGGCGGAAATGCCCTGGAGGGCGGATTGCGCGGTGGAATAGGCTTGATTGGCAAAAGTCTGCCGTTGTCTGTTGGCTGCGATTTTGTCTTCGATGGTTTCGCCGTCGCGCACGTTGACCATCGTTTCCCGTCCGCATTCGCGGCACCGATAGCGCTTGGCGTACACCTCCCGGTTCGCCCCCCTGTAGTCTTTCACGAACGCGAAGGAAGTGCACTCGTGCAATTGCGATTGGATTCCGCCGATTTGTCCCGCCAACTGTCCCGCCATCGCCGAGAGGTCCGCCGGAATTGCCGGCGTGGAGGCATTTCCCGGAATCGCCCCCGGTGTTTCCGGCACGCAGGCAGGCCCGTCATTGCGCGCCCCGCCGGATTGAAGGAACGAAACCGTTTCGTCATATCTTGACTGCCCGTCCGGATGCTTTCTTTGGCAGAAATCGGCTTTTTCCCCGGACAAGTCCACCCAATCCCCGGAATCGGCCAACTGAAAGAGGTTTCCCTCCCGATCCATTCCGACCAGCGTCCTTGCCTCCATGTCATAAGCGAATTCGGCTTCGTTCCCCGATGCCAGCAATCCCTTGAAATCGGTGTTGGACAAGATCGACACCCCAGTTCCCGGGTCCGTGTGGTATCCCGTATGATAGCCGTAAACCCTGTCGCCTTCCCGGACCCTCACGCCCCGGGACATCCCTCCCTCCGCAGGCAGTTTTTGCAGTCCGGTCACATGGAAAACGGGATTCCCGTCTTGGTCTCTTCTTTCCACGATGTACCCGGCAAGTTCGGCCAATTGCTGGGCTTTCGCACCCAAAGCGGCAAGATTGGAAGTCCGGTCGCCGGTCAACTTCCGGTATTTTTCTTCCGCAGCTTGGTTCAAGGCTTGGATGGCAAGGTCAGGCGTTGGATAGGAAATGCTCTCGTCGACAAGCAGGGGAGAAGAAAAGGGTGACGAGCTTGCCGTCGAAGTCGACGTTTTCCGGCCGAAAAAACTCGCGCCAAGGGACTCTTCGGCAAAACCATCGGCCAAAAACGCCAATGCCACCACTACACCGGCGGAAATGAGTTTCATTTCAACATGTCCCCGATGTCCTTGATGCCCTGGACGATGTCCCGGCCGGTGTCGACGCCTTCGCGGATTTCATGGAGGGCGTCCACGACGGTAGGCTCGGCGGGAGAAGAGGCGGATGCGGCGGAGGGGGTGTAGGTCGTTGCGCTCGGAGCGGGCGCGCAGGACGCGACGGGTTGGGCGTAGGCGCCGGTCGTATTGCCCGGAACGGCGGCTTGGAGGGAGGCGGATTGGTCCGCAAGCGGCATCACCACGCCGACATCGGTGTTGCCGGGCGGCTCGCGTTCCTCTCCTCCGCCAGGCGATTGGTCTTGCCCGATTGCTTCTTTCGGGGCCGTATCCGCTGCCCTTTTGCCCCTGTCGCGCGAAGAATCCGGCAACCCCAACGCTTCACCGGCCTGCCCGATCAGGTCGGACGTGCCGGTGCCCGTGCCGTCGCCTTCGCGGTCGGGATGGAGACCGAGGTCGGGCGGTAGGCAATCGCGCATGGAAAGCACTTGCGGCATGCCTTCGATGCGGGTCCAGGAACCGGCAAGATACTTCCCGTAGCCGCGGGCGCGGATCATCCGCACCGCGTCGTCGGTCGCACCGGATTGTTCGATGCGGTCCATCAAGGTGTCGAAGTAGCGGTCCTCCTTGCGGATGCGCCGCCCCTCTTCGTTCTCCCGCAACACCACCATGAAGGTCGTCCCCTCCTGGAACTTGGCGCGGACTTCGAAAGGAATCATGCAGGGAATGGAAATCTTGAGATTGTGGAGGCCGCCGGAGACCTTCACGCGGAGCGGCGGCTGGCCGATGGTGCCCGCCGTCCCGCAGGAGATGCCGTCGATTTCCACGTTCGCTCCCGGGCAGTTGCAGCCGAACGCGACTTCGATGGTCTTGGGCGTCTCGCTCCAGGCAACCCCGCTGCATTTGGCCAGGAATTCCGCGGAAGCCTTCGCCACGAGGCGGTCCACCAGCCCGGAATAGACGCTGTCGGCGTTTTGCGAGAGCGCCCCCGCCGTCATCTTGCGGGTTTCTTCGCCCACCGTCACCGCCGCCACGGTCGCCCCTTTGGGCACGCGCTTGGCCGCCAGGGTCAACTTCATCCGGGCTTGCTGCACACGCGCCGGAACGCCGGAGCCCACGACGCTCGCCTCCTCCACCGCCGCCGTCACCAGCACCTGCGCCTCCAAATTCTCCGCCAGCCGCGTTGCCGCGGAAATCGGCATGTTCTCGCCCCAAGGGCCCCGGTTCTGGTCGTCGCCGATGGCGTCGTTGGGATCGATGATGTTGAACATCTCCCCGCTCAATGCCGCCGAGAGGCGGTCGCCGAGATTGGACAAGGGTTTCTGAAACTCGTCCGAAGCGTGGTTCTGGACGATCAGAACGGCATCCACGGGCTCGGCCAATGCCGGACTTGCGGACAGGACGGAAAGGGCGGTCAGGATTGCAAGCATTCGTTTCATGGGGTTTCCTTGGGTTCAATGACCTTCCACGGGGCGCACGACCAAGCGGAAATCGGCGGCCTTCGGCACGGGGCAGATGCCTTCGAGCACGGCTTCTTCCCGTCCGTGCAACGGCAGGACCTTCCACGGGGTTTCGGCGCGCTTCAGGGTCATGCCGTTGCGGTCTTTCCACGTGAAGCGGTACTGGACGCGGGCATCCCGTTTCCACGTGTTCCGGAGCGTCACCTGCGCCTTGAGGAAGCCTCCGTCCAGCATGACGGTCTGGTCCTGCACCAACTCCACGCGCGACGCGAACGCGCGGTCTTCCACCACCAGGCGTCCCCGTTCCGCCGAAAGGCCCGCCGTGTTCGGCCCCAGGCACCCCGCGCAAAACGCCAGTCCGCATGCCATCAGCAACCATGCAATCGATTTCTTCATTCCATCTCTCCTTTCAGAACGCCATGTTGACAACGGGAAAGAACCGCAAGGGCGATTCCGCGTTGATGTTCGCAAGCCCGATTTGCACGCCCGAGAGCGCCCGCGCCGTGTTCACCAGCCCGATTTGCAATCCGGCTCCGTGGTCCGCGGCGTTCCACAATCCCGCCTGCAACCCCGTCAGTCCGCCCGCGCGGTTCAGCAAGCCCGCTTGGATTCCCGTGAACTCCTCCCCCGTCCAATTGCAAATGCCTGCCGTCTGGATGCCGCAAAAATCCCGCTCGCACAGGTTCGCGATGCCGGCCGATTGGATGGCCGCCGGGGCTTCGCCGATGCGGTTCCACAAGCCCGCGCCCTGAAGGCCCGTCAAACTTCCCGTCAATTCATTGCCCAACCCGCCGATGTCGATACCCCACACGTCCCGGTGCCGTCCGGCGAAAAGATCGATCCGCAAGCCGGCAACCGACCAGTCTTCCGGCGGGAGCGACACCCCCGGCACGATGGAAAACGCGAACGGGGTCGTTCCCGCGCCCGGCGGGCTGTCTTCGGCGACTTCCCTCGTCACCACGCGGGCATCCACTGCCGCGGGAGGGGCCTCCCCGTATGTCCGCGTCCGCACTTCCGAGGCCGGGCAAACCGCCGCCGCCAGCGCGCCCGCAAGGGCGATCAGGACACGGGTCGGTTTCATGTGGCACGGATGCGCCCGGAATCCCCCTTCTCCCCCGCAGGGGACGGCATTGCCGCGTTTTTTTCCGGCACGGACAAACGCCGCGGGGCAACCGCCGCGGGGAAGAACAAGTGGGGTTCGGGGATGGCGCATGGTTCCTGTGGATGGGTTCGGTGGAGGAGTTCCCGTCGCGGACGGAGGGTCCGCCGGGCCGGGGCTCTACCCGATATTCCCCGAAGCGGCGGAAATCTTACGCGGCCCCCGCGATTTTTCGCCATCCGCCGATTTCCGGGTTTCCGCCCGCCGCGGTTTCTGGCAGGATTGTCCGACCGACATGAACGGCATCCCCTCCACCTCCACCCGGCTCCTGCGCGAAATCGCCGCCGACCGGCAAAGCCTCCGCTGGAACGATTTCGTCGGCCGCTACCGGCCCATGATGCTCTCCTTCCTCGCCCGCCGCTTCCCCGCCCTCGCGGACGCGGCCGACGACATCGTCCAGGAAACCCTGCTCGCCCTGATGGAAAAACTCCCGGACTACCGGTACGACCCGGAGGAGCTGGGCGCCTTCCGCAACTACCTGACCGGCATCCTCCGCAACCGCGCCTGCAAGGAACTCGCCCGGCGCGACCGGCACGCCCGCGCCCACGCCGCCGCCGGAGCCCTCGCCGGACGCGATTCCCCCGGCGACGCCGCGGACGAAGGCGCGACCGCCTGGCGCGACGCGGTTTGCGACATCGCCCTCCGGCAGGTCCTTTCGGATCCGGCCTTGCAGGAACGCACCCGCGAGGTCTTCCGCCGGACCGCCGTCGAAGGGGAAAGTCCCGCCGCCGTCGCCGAAGCCTTCGGCATGGAACGCAACGCGGTCGACCAGATCAAGAACCGCCTGCTCGCCCGCATGCGCGCCATCGTTTCCGCCCTCGCCGGAGCGGACGGGTCCCCGGAAGCCGATGCGGAATCCCTCACGGCGGGGACCGCTTCCGGGAAAGGGCTTCCAGGCCCGTGTTGACGAAAGGCTTTCCCTCCAGCCGCACGCGCGCCCCTTCCGCGAAAACGACGTTCGTCAGCGCCCGGCACCCCGCGAAGGCGTGGTGGCCGATGACGGAGACGCTCGGCGGAATCGACACCTCCGCGAGGGCCGGGCAGTCCGCGAAAAGGTGCGAAGGAACCGCCTCCACCCCCTCCGGCACGTCGTAGCGCTCCGCCGCCCGCCCCGGCGGGTACGCGACGAGCCGCCGTCCGTCCGCCGAAAGCAGGACGCCGTCCACGGCGCGGTATTCCCCGTTCCCTTCCTCCACGGCGATTTCTTCCAGCGCCGTGCAACCCATGAACGTCCGGTCGCCGGAAACGTCTTCCACGCCGGCCGGAATCACGATGCGGCGGAGCCCGCGGCACCCGGAAAACGCCCACGGCCCGATGCGCCGCAGGGATGCCGGCAGGTCGATTTCCGCCACGCGGCCGCAGTTCATCAACGCGCCCTCCCCGAGTTCCACGAGCGTTTCCGGCAAGCGGATTTCCTTGACATCTCCCAAAAGCCTCCCGCCCGTCCCGTGCGAAAGGTCCGGATTGTCCCGCGCCAGCGGCGGAAACCCGATCGAAGCGATTTTCCACGCCTTGCCCCGCCCGTCCGAAACCGGCTTGGCGAGGTCCAGCAGGCCGTCCCCGTTCGCATAGTCGGGCTTGATCCGCACCAGGCCCCCTTCCGCGTACGCGGCCAGCTTCCAGTTGCCGTCGGAGAGGGTCGCGTTCCAGAACGGGTCGGAGACCGCCTCCGGGAACGACAGCCGCCACGGGCCTTCCCCCGGCGCGGGGCGGGAAAGGGCGAACCCCGCGACCGCCGCGGCGATGGCGAGCGCGGCCGCGGCGACGGAGGCCGGGACGCCCGGCAGG
>JAFSUH010000183.1 GCA_017445365.1 Kiritimatiellia bacterium
CGACCGCGCCCCCTTCTTCCGCAAGCAAACGCGCCTCGCGTTCGGCCCACGGGCGGATGCGCCCGATGGCGGTTTCCGGGTCCCACGGAAGCGAGAGGTCGCTGAGCACCAGCGCGAACAATCCCGCGAGGACGGGCGTCGGCACCCCCGGGAACCGGCCGTCCTGCGCGCAGAGGAGGGCCATCACTTCGCTGCGGATTTCCCAGCGCGAGCGCTCGAGCGCCAACCCCTGCGGCAGGGTCCGCCGGAACACCTCGCGCGCGGCGCGCCAGTTGCGCGAACTGCGGTAGCCGTACGCATCCGCCCCCTCCGGCGGCACCTCGCGCGCGATGGCGAGGATGTCCGGGCGCACGCGCTGCCACGTTTTCTCCGCCCAGACGGCGACGACCGCCTCGCGCACGTCGTTCCACGCCGCCTGCAGCTGCCGGGCGCCGTGGACGCCCTTGAGGGCCGCGCGCACGCGCTTTTCGCCGTCGCGGAGGAGCGCCTTCGTCTCCCGGTCGCAATCGCCGCGGGTCTCCTGGTAGATCAGGAACCGCGCGAGGGCGCGCAAGGCCTTCCGCCAGCCGTCGCCGTCCCCGCCGTCGGCGGGAAGGGAGTCGGGGCGGCGCGGGGAAAGGAGCGACCAGAGGGCGAGGACGGGGGCGGCCCAGGCGGCGAGGGCGACGGCCGCGGCGGGGGCGAACAGCGCGGGGCGGGCCTGCCGGACGTGCCAAAGCAGGAGGAGGCCCGTGGCGGCGGCGAGCAGGCCCCACCAGAGGAAGAGGCCGCGCATTTCGTACACGGCGGCGCGCAGCGGGCTGCGGTAACGGATTCGGCTCATGGATTCGCCTCGGGCATGGGGTTTCCTTGGGGAGGAGGCGACTCTACACGATTCGCGGGGTTTGGCAAAGGGCCGGGGGCCCGTTTTCCGCGGCACCCGCCGCGCCTCCGGCCGTTTTGCCAATGCTTGGCAAAACCGGGCCGTTTTTGCCGAACATTGGCAAAATGCGGCTTGGAGGCGGCGGGGGGAAAACGCTAGGATGCTTCCGTTCCCCTCCCCTTCCTCCCCTCTCCGGAAAGGATTCCCCGTGAAAGCCAAATGCTTCCCCCTCCCCGCGCTGCTCGTTTCCTGCGCCCTGTCCGCTTGGGCGCTTCCGTCCGAACCCGTGTTCGACCCGCCGGCCGGCGTCTATCCCGACGCGGGCGAAAGCATTTCGGTGGCGATTGCCGCGGAAGACGGCTGCACCATCTGGTACACGACCGACGGGTCGCGGCCCGTTGCCACGAACGCCGCGGGGGAGGCGGTGCGGAGCGCGACGGCGCGCGAATGCACCGGGGCGGTGGCCCTCGCCAACGGCCGCGAAACCGGCGAAAACGCGACGAGCCTCATCATGTCGGGCGAAAACGAAAACGACCCCTACGACCCGTGGTACGCGCCCGCGGAGCCGCCCCGGACGATTCCCGTCCTCCGCGCGGCGGCGGTGGACGCGGAGGGGAACGTTTCGCCCGTCGCCTCCGCGAGCTACCTTTTGGGCGACATGGCGACGCGCTACGGCAAGACGCCGGTCGTTTCGATTTCGACGGAACGGAGCGACCTGTGGGCGACGGACGCGGCGGAGGGCTACGGCATCTACCGCTATCCCCTGGCGGCGAACAAGAGCAAGGTTCCCGGCGCGTACGTCGAGTTCTTCGAAAACGGCGCGCGGCAGTTCGCCCGCTGGATCGAGTTGCGCGTGCAGGGAACGAGCACCCTCAAGCGGCCGAAGAAGTCGCTGCGCCTGACCGGGGCGAAGGGCTACGCCCCCGTCAAGATCAAGAAATCGCCGTTTTCCTACCAGTTCTTCCCCGGCAAGGATTGCACCGATTTCTCCTGCGTGGTCCTGCGCATGGGCGGCAACGACTGGAACCAGGGCATCGTCCGCGACATGCTTTCGCAGGCAATCAACAAGCACGGCATCGTGGACGTGCAGTACGGCAACGCATGCATCGTCTTCCTGAACGGCGTCTACTGGGGCATCAACGAAATCCGCGAGCGCTGGGAGCCGGGGTACTTCAAGTACCAGCACGGCCTCGAAGAGGAGGAGTTCTCGCTCCTGGAATACGGCGGCGGCGAGCAATACCCGCAAGTGGACCAGGGGCTGGGCGAGGACGACCCGCCCCGGACCAACCGGCCGTACGCGGACTTCTGGGCCATCCTCCGCACCATCGAGGAGGAATACGGCGACGACCTTTCCCGGGAGGAGGCCTGGGAGTGGTTCACCAACCGCGTGAACCCCGCGAGCGTCATCCAGCACTTCGGCGCCTCCCTCTTCGCGGGCAACGGCGACTGGCCGCAGAACAACCAGCGCTTCTGGCGGGCGTGGGACACGGGCATCGACCCGGCGCGCGACCCGCTCTGCGACGGCCGCTGGAACTGGACCTTCCACGACTGCGACTTCTCCTTCACGCTCCCCTTCCCCTACGTCAAGGACTTCGAGACGGGCACCTTCGCGGCCTTCGACCCGTACACGTTCATCTATTACGACGAAAGCGTCGGCACCGTCGGAACCTTTTTCGAGGACGCCGCGCGCGTCTTCAAGGCGCCCGTGGGGAGCAACGAGGAGTTCCGCAACCGCTACTTCGCGTTCGTCCATCTCTCGCTGGCGACCGCGTGGCGGCACGACGTCACCTCCGCCGTTCTCCAACAGTGCGCCGACCTCTTCCGCGAAGCGGGCATGGACGAAAACGGCGCGCGCTGGCGCCAGCCGCAGACCGCGGCCGACTGGGAGAAGAACATCGCGGCGATCGACCGGTACCTCGCCGCGCGCCCCGAAGCCTTCGCGTGGCAGACGCGCCGCCGCTACGGCTTGGGGCCGTTGCGCGATCTGGTCCTTGACATCGAAGGCGACGGCGCCATCGAAGCGGGCACGTTGACGCTCGATGCGGCCGGTTCGACGCCCGGCGTCTCCTTCCCGCTGGACGTGGCCATCCCCAACGACGTCGCGGTCGAACTCACCGCCGTCCCCGCGAAGGGCGCCTCGTTCGTCGGGTGGTACGAAACGACCGCGAACCTCCCGGCGGCGGAGGCGGAAGCGACCGCGGAAGACTTCGCGGCGAACTACGCGAGCGCGTCCTATCCGCAAGATTCGCTGGGGACCGGTTGGGGAAGCTGGCTCGTCGAAACCAACGGCGCATACGCCGGGACGTGGACGGGGGAGAGCCAATACGCGCCCATCCACCTGCGAAGCGAAAACGGCGCGTCGTTCGGCCTGTACGCCAACGGCGAAGGCACCGTTTCCGTCCGCCGCGAACTGGCCGGCGGCACCGTTCTCGCGGTCGGCGAAACGATGTCCGTGGATGTCGGCTTCGGCGTCGCGGGCGAGCCGGGCGCGGGCGTCGCCTTCGTTTCCGCGGACGACGCGTCGCGGCCCGTCGAGCTCATCCTCGCCTCCGGCGGGGCCGAAGGCGAGTGCTACCGGTTGCTGGTGAACGGGACCGCGTTCACCTTGGACAACTTCCCGCACGTCGTGGGCATGCCGATCCGCCTCGCCCTGACGCGCACCGCGGAAAGCGCATACGTCCTCCGGCTGATCCGCGGCGGCGAAACCTTCGCCACGGCGGTCGCCATCCCGGAGGAAATCACCGGCATCCGGCTGTACAAGAACGCCTACGGCGACGCCTCCGATTGGTGGAACCTCTGGTTCGACCGCCTGCGCGTCGCGCCCGACACCTTTGCCGACGGCGCGGAACTCCTCGCAAGCGAAATGGGCGAAACGGTGTTTTTCGAGGACGGCAGCGCCATCGACAACTGGACCGCCGACCACGACGCCTCGTCCGGCGGCGCGGCGGGCAGCTGGCAGAACACCGAAAAGCTCTGCAACATCGGCTTGCCGAGCCTCGGACTTTGGGCCAACAACGGCGCGACCGCGAAGCTCCGCCGCCGGTTCGGGTTCGCGCTTTCGACAAATTGCGTTCTTTCCGTCGATTTCCAGAACAACGCGATTTCGGAAGAAAACGCGGCCGCGGGCATCAACTTCCTGACCGCGGACGGCGAGTCGTTCACCTTCATCGCCGCGCAGGGCGAAAGCAACTACCTCTGCGTCGTGGACGGAACCCCGATCGACACCGGCGTCCCCGTCCGTTCGACGGGCGTGCGCCTCGCCGCGACGGTGACGGGAGAGAACGCGATTTCGCTTGACATTTCGGGAACCGTCCTCGCGCTCGCCGCCGACGGCGCCATCACGGGGCTCGAAGTCTTCAACGCGAGTTGCGGCAACGGCCCGCCCTGCAACGTGTACGCGAACCGCGTGTGGGTGACCAAGCCCGCCGGTTCGCCGGACGTCACGCCGATCGACGACCCCGACCCGCTTCCCGTCGAGGACGTGGACCCGGCATCGGAAGACGGCACGCCCGCGTTCTACGAAGAGGGCGACGGCATGCTCAACTGGTCGTTCGCCGGATACGACGGCGTTTCCTCCGGGTACTGGATCGACCGGGCCGGCGACAGCGCGCCGGGGCTTTTCACCAACGCGCTCGGCCTCTGGGCCAACAGCGGCGCCGAAGTCACCGTCACGCGCGATTTCGCCTCCGCGGCCGGCGTCAACGCGGCAAGCGGCGTCGTCGTCCGTTTCTCCTTCGAAAACGGCGCCATCTCCGAGGAAGGCGGCGAAGTCGGCTGGGAACTCCTGAAAGTGGAGCACCGCCGGACGGGCGTCGTCACCCGGGTCGTCGGCGGCGCCTCGCTCGCGCACGGGGCCGCCAACTACGTCTGGACCGACGGGACGCCGCTCGCCGCCGCTTCCACGGGCGGCGCGCAGCACGTCCGCATCGCCTTCACGACCCCCACCAACGCGGTCGTCTCCTTCCTCGGAACCACGCAGGAAGTTTCCTTCGCCGCGGAACCGGAGGCCATCCGCGTCTTCAACCGCTCCGCCGGTTCGGGAAGCGCCTGCAACGTCTTCGTCAACCACTTGGCCGTCTGGACGGGCGTCGATTCCGCCTCCGACGGCGGCGGCGACGGCGACGGAACCACCGTCTTCTCCGCGGACGGGAGCGACATCGTCAATTGGGATTGCTCCGGCAACCAGGACGACACCTCCGGATACGGAGCGGAAGCCAGCGCCCTCTTCGACGGGGCGGAGACGATGTATTTCTACGCCAATTCCGGCGAAACCTCTTCCGGCGTGCGCACGTTGCCCGCCGAAGCGGCCTTCGACGACGGGTGGACCTTCTCCTTCGCCTTTGCACACGGCGCCATCGCCAACGACGACGCCTCGGTCGGCTGGGCCTTGCAGGACGCGGACGGGGGGGAATTGGTCTATTTCCTCGCTTCTCCGCAGCAAGACGCGTATGTCCTCGGCGGTTCCGCCGCGACGGTGACGGCTTCGGGGGGAAGCGTGTCCGTTTCCGCCGGCGCCGTCCACCGCGTTTCGCTCGCCTTTTCCGCTTCCGGCGCATTTACGATTTCGCTTGACGGAACGGAATTGGCCGGCGTGGCGTCGTCCGCCGCCGTCCGCCGCCTGCGTTTCTGGAACTGCAACGCGGGCGCGGACGTCAACCTCCTGGTCAACGACCTGCTCGTCACCCGCCCCGCCGCCTCCGCCTCTTCCGCGCGCGCCACCGCCCGAACGGCGGCGAAGGCGGCGCCGCGGGGGTTGACGGAAACGCTGCTTTCGACGGAGCGAACCATCACGGTGACCGCGACAACCGCCCGTTCGCTCGTCGCCCGCTTCACGGAAGCGGAAGGAAGCGTCTACGAAACCTGGGCGGCGGAACACGGCGTCGAGCCGTGGGGAACGAACGCCGCCACGGGCGTGGCGTACGCGGAGGAGTACCTCCGGGAAACCCAGGCGGCGGAGGTCTCGCAAAGCGCCGCGGGCGGGCGGTACGCGGTGCACATCCAAGGCGCCGACGGCATCGCCCTCGCAACCGAGGTCAACGACGAACTGACGGACCCCGACGGCTGGCGCGCCCCGGCGGAGGGGGAACTCGTGGAGACGGAAGAAGGAAGCGGCGTCTACGACGTTTTCCCGACGAACGCCGCCGGCACCCTCTTCATCCGCCTCAAGCTCTCCCCGGCGGAATAGCGCCGGCCGAGCCGGTCTCCCGGGCCCCGCGCGCCTCCGCGCGGGGCCTTTTCCATGGCCCGGCATCGGCAAAATGCAAAACGGCGCGGCGATTGCCGCGCTGGCGGGCGGAGCGGATTGACTTTTCCCTTCCGGCACGGGCAAACTGCCCGCATCCATCCCCCGCGGGCGGAAGCCCGCGGCAAACCCGCAACCCCAAGGAGTCCACATGGCATACCGCATCAACCTCAACGGCATTTCCTTCCACGGCAAGGGCGCCATCGCCGAAATCCCCGCCCTTCTCAAGGCCGGCGGCTTCAAGAAAGTCTTCGTCGCCACCGACCCCGGACTTCTCGCCATCGGCACGACGGCGAAGGTGACCGACCTCCTCAAGGCCGCGAAAATCAAGTTCGACCTTTTCAGCGACATCAAGCCCAACCCGACCATCGAAAACGTCAAGGCGGGCGTCAAGGCGTTCAAGGCGTCGAAGGCGGATTGCATCGTGGCGATCGGCGGCGGCTCCGCGATGGACACGGCGAAAGCCGTCGGCATCATCGCCACCAACCCCAAGTTCTCCGACGTGCGCTCCCTCGAAGGCCTTTCGCCCACGAAGAAGCCCGCGGTCTTCACCATCGCCGTCCCCACCACCTCCGGCACCGCGGCGGAAGTGACCATCAACTACGTCATCACCGACCGCGCGAAAGACCGCAAGTTCGTCTGCGTGGACCCGCACGACATCCCGCAGATCGCCGTTGTCGATTCCGGCATGATGCTTTCGATGCCCGACAAGCTCGCCGCCGCGACCGGCATGGACGCTTTGACGCACGCCATCGAAGGCTACGTCACGCGCGCCGCCAACGACATGACCGACATGTTCCACTTGAAGGCCATCGAGCTGATTGCCGCGAACCTCCGCCAATCCGTCAACGGCAAGGGCGCGAAAAAGGAAGCGGCCCGCGAGAAGATGGCCCTCGCCCAGTACATCGCGGGCATGGGGTTCTCCAACGTCGGCCTCGGCATCGCCCACTCCATGGCGCATCCGCTCTCCGCGTTCTACGACACGCCGCACGGCGTCGCCTGCGCGATTCTCCTCCCGCCCGTCATGAAGTTCAACGCCCCCGCCACGGCCAGGCGCTACATCGACATCGCCCGCGCCATGGGCGTCAAGGGCGCCGACGCGATGCCCCTGGCGAAGGCCCGCAAGGCCGCCTGCGAGGCGGTGGCGAAGCTCGGAGCCGACGTCGGCATCCCGCCGGACTTGAAGGGCATCGTGCAGGCGAAGGACATCCCCTTCCTCGCGCATTCGGCTTACGTCGATGCGTGCCGTCCCGGCAACCCGCGCGACGTCACCGAAGAGGAAATCGCAAAGCTCTACAAGTCCTTGATCTGATTTCCCTTCGCCCCTCTCCCGGCGCGCGGCCTTGCCACGCGCCTTTTTCGTTGTCCGCGCCGGTGCGCCGGTGGCACGTCGCTGGCGGCGCTTCCGCTTCGAAGGCGTTTTTCCGATGTCTGGCACGATTCAAAGGCGGGGCGGGACGGGGACCCCGGCGGGCCGTTTGCCAATGTTTGGCAAATTCGGCCCGTTTTTGCCAAACGTTGGCAAAACGCCTTCCGGGCGTTTTTCAATTCCCGGCCTTGGCCGCGAACCGGCGGAGGCGGGCGTCCAGCCATTCCAGCGTTTTGTCCCGCCGCTTGCCTTCGAGCCCGCAGGTCCAAAGCACCACGACGCCCCACCCTTCCTCCCGCCAAAGCGCCTCGTGCCGTTCGTCCCGCCGCACGTTCGCGCGGAACTTCGCGTTCCAGAACGCCCGATTCGTTTCCGGCGTCGTCGCTTGGGGGCAGAAGGCCGTCCAGACGAGCTTCCGCCCGTCCCACTCCCAGCCGTGCCGGTGCCAGAAGCACCCGCGGATTTCGATCAAGGTACGCGCCCGCGGCACCACGATGTCCGGCCGCCCCGTGAAGCGCCGGTCGCAGGTACGGAACCGCCACCCCCTCGCGTGCAGGAACTTCCGCACGAGCAGCTCCGGCTTCGTGTCCCGCGACCGGATCGCCGCCATCATCCGGCTCCTCGTCTCCCGGCTCACCGTGTCCATGGGTTCTTGTCCGGGTTCCGCCCGCGCCCGTTCAGTAAAGCAGGCCGAACATCCACAGGGGAATCCGGTGGCGGAATCCGATTTCGGTGCCGTCCACGGCGAGGTACCCGTCCGCTTCGTCCGCGATTTGCGCGAACGTCTTGTTCTTGCCCCCGACCTCGAAAACCCACTTGCCGTCCACGAGGAAGTCGCCCCGTGCCGGATAGTTCACCGTGCGGACCTGCCGGACTTGGTTGAAGAAGAACGTTTCCCGGATGGTTCCCGCGTCGGGCGAAGGCGAAAGCGCGTACATGAGGTTCGGGTCGCCGAGATAGATTTTGTCCGGCCGGGAAAGTCCCTTCAGGCTGCGGGCGCGGTCGGAGAGCAGGCCGAGAAGGCCACCCCGTTGGAGCGCATCCAGCATTTTCAGCCCCTGGTTCCGGTCCGTTTCCAGTTCGCGGCAGAGTTTTTCGAAATTGACCTTCTGCGGGACCCGTTCCGCGAGAATCATCAGCATTTTCCGCGCCTTCCGGATGGTCGCGGGGGAGATTTCCTCGACGGCGGGGTAGTCGCTTTCGAGCACCTGCGCGGCCACCTGCGCGAGCCTTTGGGCGAAGCCGCGCTTCACTTCCTTGAAAAACGGGTAGTACCCGCTTTTGACGTACGCCTCGAACGCGGGGAGCACCCGGATGCGGGAGCAGATGCCTTCGGCAATGGGAACGTGTTGTTCGAGGAGCCGTTCGAACGGGACGGCGGGCACGTCGAGACCGCACGCGAAAAGAAGGTATTCCCGGAAGGACAAGCCCGGCAGGTCGTAGACGATCTGCCGCCGCGAGAGATCGCCCTGCATCCTGTTCAGCCGCAGCATCGAAGAGCCGGTATAGACGAAATGCAAGCCGGGGAAATCGTCGTACAGGTTCTTGAGAAGCGTCTGCCAGTGGGGGACATGGTGCACCTCGTCGAGGAACACGTGCGTCCCGCCGTGCGTGAAATGGTCTTCCACGAGCTCGGCGACGTCGTGCGCGGCGAACCAAAGGGCGTCGAGCGAGGCGTAGAGCGCTTTCGCCGGGTCGGGAAACGCTTCCCGGATGCGCTGGAACATGGCGGTCGTTTTTCCGCAGCCGCGGGGACCCCTGATGCAGATCAGCCGGTCGTCCCAGTCGATCGCCGCGACGGGCGCGCGCCGGAACGCCATCGAAACGGCGGCGATCCGCCGCCGGAAGCTCCGGTCCAGTTTGGCAAAGTCTTTGGTCGATTGTTCCATTGCGTTTGTATCCTTGCGAATGCGAATTTATGTGATACGTCATGCATCCGTCAACGAAAATTCATGTTTCAAGACACGATTTCAAAGGAACAAACCATGTCCGGAAACACGATTCCGGCCTGCCGCCATCATCCGGCTCCCCGTCTCCCGGCTCACCGTGTCCATGGCCGGTTCCTACCGCTTCAGCGAAAACAACCAGTATTCCGCGTGTCCCGGCTTCGGATATCCCATCCCGGAGAGTTTTTCGCGGGAAACCCGTTCCACGCCCGTGATGAAAAACACCTCCACGTCGGCGGTTCTCCTCCCGCGCGGCGGCGCGGCCAACGCCAGGATCCGTTTCCGCCGGGCGTCCGCCTCCGTCAGGATTCCCTTTCCCTCCGCCTCTTCGCACGGCAGGGGATAGAGCAGGCGCTTTTCCACCCACGCGGTTTTTTCCGATTCCGCGCCGTGGCTTGTTCCGTAGAGCGTCAAATCTTCCGCGGCCCCCGCGATGCCGTCGACGAACGCCGACGTTCCCCGTGTCGGGATGGTGCCGTCGAGGTGGGCGTGCGCGTCCGCCTTCCCGAGGATTCCGCGGATGCACGCTTCCAGCGGCCCGAGATGTCCCGGCAGCAGCGGAACCGCCCCGATGTTTTCCCGCCGGATCGATTCCGCGTAATCCCCGCAGAGATGCGGCTCCGGCCTGCCCGGATAGAGCACGTAGGCCCCGATGGTTTCGCGTTTCAGTTCCGTCTTCCCGAGCCGGTAGAGGATGGCGTCCCGGTAGCGGTGCATGTCGTCGATGGCCGCGCGCGGCGAAGCGTCGATTTCCCTCCCGCCTTCCGTCTTCGTCGCGATGCGGTATTTCGCGTCGAAGAGGTAGGTGAACGTCGATTCCCCGTCGACAATCGACAGCACGATGTCCGGCCGCTGCGGGTTGAGTCCCGCCATCGTCCCGCCGTCGGCGCACTCCTCCGCCGGGTACGTCTTCTGGTAGGAAAGCAGGCACCGCCGCGACCCGTCCGAAAACGCCACGTCGATCTTGCAGAGCTGGCCGCCGTCCCCGCTTTCGTCCGTCAGCTCCGGCGCGTCCAGGAGTTCGTCGGGCGAACGGTCCCGCCACTCCTGGCTTTCCGGTTCGCCGAAATGCGCCTTCAGGACGTCCCGCATCTTGAGGAAGCACCAGAATTCGTAGAGCGTGCTGATCGGCCGGTATCCGACGTCGATGTCGTCGCCTCCCGGACGGAGCGCCGACTTCAGTTTCAGCCATGCCGTGAGGATTTGCGCGTATCCCGTGCTTTTCTGCATCACGAGGCTCTGCTGGCGGAACCCCTCGAACCGCGACACGCCCCGGAAGAACGGATGCCGCGCCAGCCGTTCCAGCCGCCGCGCCCGTTCGGCGATGCCGTCCTTCCAGCCCTGCGAGACGGCCTCCTCGTCCTCCAGCCGCCCGCCGAACTCCCGGAGGCGCCGTTCCAGTTCCCGCAGCGTATGGAGCACGAAGCGGTTTTCCGGCGTGTCGCTCTCCGCTTCCAGCCGTTCCGTACGGAAGAACTCGTGCGCGCGCCGGTCGCCGTCCAGGCGGTGGAAGCAGGCGGCCAGTTGCGGCGTCCAGCGCCGGATGCGGTCGGCGCGCCGCCAGTCGTCCATCGCCAGATACCGCCGGTGGGGATTCCCGGCGATGCGGCGGCAGGCGCCCTCGTAGTAGTCGAACACCTCCAGCAGGATGTCGTACCAGCTTTTCCCGTCCGGTTCGCCGCCCCGGTCGAGGGCCGCCCCCCAAAACGTCTTGCTGAGGAACGCCCGCACGATGTTCGGCTTTTCCGCGTCGATAGTCCGGACGATTTCCCCGTAGTCGCGCACCACGTTCATTTTCACGGAAACCACCGTGGATTCCAGCCGCACCGTCCGCTCCGTGCCGTCGTCGAAGGAAACGCGCAGGTCGAGCCGGAACCGCCCCGGCTCGTTGACGAAGTCCAGCGTCCCGACGAGGACCCCGCCGTCGAAGTTGAAGGCGTCCGCCACGCTGGCCATCCGGTGTTCCACGCGCACGTCCCGCACTTTCCGTCCCCCCGCCTCCCCGAAGTCCCCCCGGAAGAAGTAGCGCGTCTCGAAAAACACGGGCAAGGCCTTCACGGGTTCGCCGCCCGCGGCGAATGCCCGTTCCGGGCCGTCCCCCGCGAAGCGGAACGTGCAGTCGGCGTTCGCGGAATACTCCGTCAAAAGCTTCGACTGGTCCTCCGGGAAATCCTCCAGGATGCGCTTCCGGTAGGCCTCCTGTTTGCCGCCGATGTCGCCCCGCACCTTGAGAACGAGCCCGACGGACGGCACCGCCGCCCGGAACACCTCTGTCGCACCCTGCGCCATGACTCAAGTCTTCACGAACCACCCGCCCGTCCGCTTGGAACCGCGATATTCAATTTTGTTATGAGAGGCCAAACGGCCTAAAACGCGGCGGATAGAGCGGGTGGAGGTCTTGATTTCGAGAAAAATAGCTTCCAGTTTTATTCCGGGGTGATTGTGAATCACTTCCAAAACGGCCTGATCTTGAGCATCTGTATCGTATGGCTTCACTTGGTTTATCTGGCCACTCTTAGCCTTTATTGGGCCACTTTCCGGATTTATCTGGCCACTTTCCGCGTTTATTTGGCCACTCTCGGAGTTTATCTGGCCACATTTTGCTTTATCGTGCCACTTTGTCTGGCCACTTTCGCCCTGCGCCATGACGGTGACACGAAACTCCGTCCGCTTGTTGACGTCGAACTGCGCGGGAGGATTGCCGTTTTTCTGCAACTCCCGGTTGGCCTTGGCGATTCCGCGGTTGTATTTGTTCACCATGCCCAGAACCTTCATCGCCTCGGCCAGAAGCGGATTCCGATAATCGTTGACGAAAGGGAAATTCTCCGGCTTGGCCCGCCCGTAAAGTCCGCCGGCGTTGGAAATCTCGATCCGGTTCTTCTCGTATTCGTAGAACTTGACGGGAGCGTTCCCCAGAAAATAGTCCCGGTGGATGATGGCGTTCATCAAAAACTCGCGCAACGCCCAGGCGGAATACCGGGAAACGGGGTCTTCCCTCATGGCGGTGGCCAGAACGGGACGCGTCGCCGCCGGCCCCGTCTTGACGAACACGTCCAGTTCCTGAACCATTCTCACCAGCGGCCCGCGGAAAACGTTTTCCTGAAGCACGTCTCCGGCATTGTCCGCCCCGGCGAACTTGACGTATTGCACGTAAGCCGACGGGATGAAGCGTTCCGGATGCTTCGCAAACAAAAGAACACCCAGATTTGTCGGACACCCCTTTTCTGGGCTGTAAAACCTCAAGGCGCTCATCTGCTCGATGGTCGTGCGGTCGTCGTCCTCGATGACCTGGGCGTCGATGGCTTTGGGCAGATAGAAGGCTTTGAAGAGCGAGATGTCCAAATCGGTCATCTTCGTGCGTTCGCAAGGAAGCTCCTCGTCCCTTGCTCCGAATCGCGCACGGCGTTCTGTGAGAATGTGGATGTCATCCTCCCGTGCCTTGCACCTCCGCGGTCCCAGTCGAATCCAGACCTCCCCGTTGTAGCGGATGGGCGGATAGGCCGAAGGAAACACCTTAATGACGATGACATCGCCCTCCTTCAACGAAAACTTCTCCATGGACATCGACGGCGGCGGCAAAAGGTTGCCGTCCGTCTTCAGCCCGCCCAACGACGCCCACCGCTCGTCGTCGATGCGCCGCCCGGAAATCTTTCCGTCGTCATCGACGCCGAGAAGCAGATACCCGGCCTCCTCGCTGCCCGAAATGTCGTTGGCGAACGCGCAAATCGCCTGCCCGATTTTGTCCGCCTTGTCGAATGCACGGGTGCGCTCGACGTGTTCGTCCTCGAACGCCCCGATCAGTTGCCTGAGTTCCTTTTCGTCCATACCCGTTCCCTTTCCTTACGGCCAAAACGTCAGATATTCGTCCGGGCGGGCGAGAATCGCCTCCATCATCTTCGCGCTCATGCCCTCCGCCGGAACCTTGTCCTTGAGGCCCGGCAGGTTCTTTTCCCCGCCTTCGCCCTTGACCTTGTGCCCGTTGAAGAGGACATCGACGATTCTCCGCTCCCCGTGGATGCGGGGCAGGAGCTTCATCAGCACCACGTGGTCGAGCGCCTTGGCCGCGAATGCCTTTTTCGCCGCGTCCCCGGCCGCCGCCGTGTCGAATCCCTCCAGCTTCGCCAGCGCCGCTTCGTAGAGCGCGTATTCGTTCGCGAACCGGTAGGCCACGACGAAGGCCGTGTTCGCCAGCGGCTCGTTGATGCCGTCCAGGAGGGCGCTTTCGATTCCGCCCACCGCGCCGCGCACGCCGCCGTCGAGGAAGAAGCGGATGCCGTCGTCGTCGAGCAGTTCCTCTTCGGACGGCTTCCGGACGTTTGCCATGCCGCCGAAATCCGCTTCGGTCATGAGCAGCGTCATCGCCCGGTCGAGGACCTTGCGGGAGAACTGGCACGTCGTCTCGTCCATGTTGACGGTGCCGACCACGAACAGGTTCTTCGGGATGGTCAGCCCGTGCGCGGCGATCCATTCCGCCGCCTCGACGGATTCGGCCCCTTTCATGACCTGCCCGAGGAACTCCGGGTCCGCTTCTTCCCCAGACCGCTCCGTTTCCACCAGCGGGTCGGTGAGCCAGACGCCGTTTTTCTCCTCCATGCTCTCGATGGCGCTCAGGTATTCGGCGAAATATTGCTCCACCGGTGCCAGGTTCATCTCGTCGAGGCAGACGAAGAACGGCGTCCCGGGATGGGCATGGGCCTTGCAGAGGAACGAGACGAACGGCGTGTTGACGAAGTGCCGCCCGCCCATTTCGGAGAAATACCCGAGAAGGTCGGACGAATCGTGCCAGTTGGGCTTCACCTGCACCATGCAGTAGTTGCCCGGGGCCGTCCGCCCCTCTCCTTCCGCCGCCAGCGCCTCGTCGTTGCACGTCATGTAGGCGAGCCGCCGCACCAAGCGGCTCTTGCCGGTCCCGGAATGCCCCGCGAGGATGGCGAACGGCTTGGTCCTGAGCGCCGCCGCCAGCCGCTGCAGCATCCCGTCGCCGCCGAACGCATCCGCCAGCGACCGGGCCCCGTGCTTTTGCGCCGCCTGTGCATCGACCCGTTTCCATTGCTTTTTCATGATTTCCTCCCGGGTTGCTTTGTCTCCTACATCCGCATGGACAACGGGAATCTGTCCCAAAACCATCTTTGCCATTTTTGCCAGAGTCCCCGCATAACCGTATTCAAATCGGTCAATCTCCGTTTTTCCGACGAGTTTTTCTCTCGCGGTTTGAGACGGCATGTCGGGAGATTCCCTGTATGCCTCCACCCATTCAGCGAGCAAAGCCTTGGAAATCGTGCGGACGCCAACCGCACCGTTCGAAACCGACTTTACGCTGTAGCAAAGCCTGTCTTCATCCAAAACAACCAGCGAATCATCCTGGGTTTTGTCGCCAACGCTCAATTCTTTTTGCATTCAAGGCCCTCAGGTTGTTTTTGACACAAACGACATTCTCAACCCCAAAAACACCTCTCCCCCAGCCTGAATATCACTTCCGCAACTTTTTCGCAGTATGGACAGAAGCCGCAAGCAACTTGGCAATCTCTTTCCTCCACCAGTCAATCCCCCGTTGCAACCACTCTCGGCAATCGTCACATCCCCACTTTTCGGTATCGGCCATGGGCAAATAGGTGTTTTCCCAGTTGACAGCATGTTCTTGATCGACCATCACCCACATTTCATCGACATAGGAAGGTCTCACCTCGTAAAAACAGGCATCATTCTGCTCTCCATGTATGAACCTGTGATAAACTAAGTAATCGTCACTATCGCATTCATCGTAACTTGTCTGCTCGCTATATTGCTGCTTTAGGGTGGCAAGCTCGGCACGGCGCTTTGTCCAAAGCGGATTGATGGCAGGATATTGTTGGATATCGTATTTCAACAGCACATCTTCGACACTGCGCAACGCAAGCAGACAAAATGTCCAATAAATCCTGAATAGTTGTTTGTCTTCGTGCGGCACGTTCTCCAAAAATCCCATAGCCCGCTGACAATCATCAAGAACTTGGGTGGCTTTCAATTCTGTTGCAATCATGACATCTCCTGAGTCCTGTGGTCATTTTTCATTGGCAAACTTGATTCAGTAAGCTTCAGATAAAACTTTGTCAGAAAAGTAACTTTAAAATCGCTTCTCCTTGTGCCTTCGCCATCGGAGGAGGAAACGCCTCGCCAATCATGGATGCGACTTTCCCGAAGCCCAATTCGTGGGGAAACCGATATGTCTTTGGAAAACCTTGGAGTATCAGGGCTTCTAGCATGTTGATGCCCCGATTTTCGGATGGATGGATGAAACGCCCCTTTGACGGGTTACCGCATCCTCGCGTGATGGTAGGCGCGACATCATCCCATGCCATCCGCCCGTAAACATCCCGGAAGCCTTGTGGATAACGTTTATGGCATCCCAGCGCCATGGCTTCTGGCAAATCCGACCTGTTCTCCTTGATATGCTCAATGCGGGCCTGCACGACTGATGAAAAATGTTGCCGAAGTCCGGCAAGATGCCGCGCCGATTCCCATCCCTTGCCTGAAGGAATTTCAATGTTTTTGATGGCATCCGCAACGGTTATCCGCAAAGGACTCTTTTGGGGGAGCACAGGCCTTTTCTTGAGCCGGCATCCAATCAAAATCATGCGTTTGCGCCGTTGGGGCACATTGAAGTCCTTGGCATCGAGAACTCCATCCACAAACTCATAGCCCCATCTCTCGGCGAGATGTTGTTTGAAAAGTGCCAATCGACTGTCCTTCAACAATCGGGGGACGTTCTCGATCAAGATGCATTTGGGATGGAACGCCTCGACAAACCGCTCCATTTGGAAGATGAGTTCGTTCCTCGGATCGTTCGCAATCTCGCCGTTGTGGGTACGGATGGAAGAAAACCCCTGGCACGGGGGACATCCCGCCAGCAAATCCAGCCGACCGCGACGCAGACCGAGTTTTTTCTTCACCTCCAAGGGATTGACCTTGCGAATGTCATCCAAAAGAAGCGTATTGGGATGATTCAACTTGTAGGTATCCCGGGCCTCCTGCCGGATTTCGCAACACGCCAAAACCTTGAACCCTGCATCCTCGAGCCCCTGACTCAATCCGCCGCAACCGGAGAATAAATCAATGGCCAAATGCCGCTTACTTTTATTCTTCATCGGCAGGCTTCTCCCCGCGAAGGTCGCGTGACAGCGAAGGTTGATCGACCCCCACACGCCGTATGCGTGACATATAACGACTCACTAGACGATTCAGAATATCTTGGCGGAACACTCCGGCAGGAGTTATTGGCGCCTTTAATTCATCTTTCTGTTTTGCCACCATGGCAGTTGCCTCATGCCAGAAAACGTACGCTTGTCCTTGAAAGCGCAATGTTGTCTTGCCTCTTGGATCCCTTTTGAGCTGATCATAATCTGGAAAATTAACACCATTTTCATGGTGCGAAAGCATCTTTTTCCCACGCAAGAACAGGAAAGATTTGGCACGCACGCAATCACAAGCTGCAGAAATGCAAACGGCAATGTCGTCGCTGTTGTCAAACATGTTGCGGTACACTTGTCCCGGGCATACTTTTTGATCTTGCAGTTCACAAGCACTTTTCTTTTCGCAGAATTCTGTATAGGCCTCAATTTCCGAAACAAAACCTGCAACACACGGGATATTCCTTGCCTTTGACAATTGTTTGTACTGATTTGCCGTCAACTTTGACTGAGGCACGTCACAAACGCACTTTCGGACCGAATCCAACAGGCCTTTGATACTTGAATCTGTGGTCGACAACAGTTGCTCCAAATTGTCCGTAGCGGCATTTGACGGCTTCAACATGTCCATGTCCAAGGAATCAAGTGGCAAAGCCAAAACAAGAGAGGCCAAATCTTCTAACAAGTTTGACGTCAAGCATTCCTGGATCTCCTCACAACACTTACTCTCAGTATCTGTATCACCCGATTTCCACAAATTGCCGCGTTCCACCAAAATTCCGCTATCCGTTTTTTCTGGAAGCGCAGCAAGCCACCGCGGGGCCAGGTCTTTGATCCGCCCTGCAATTTCCAATGCAACCACATGAAGGTAATCCGGACAGACTCCAAGCAAAGCCGCATGTATCCGAGTTATCAAATTCTCTTCTCTGAATTGGTTCTTTTGCAAGCTCAACAAGAACTGACCTGAATTGTTTTTCCACAGCCCATTTGACGGCTCTTGCTTGAAGGAAGGATCCAAATTTGCATAGTTATTCTTTGATAGTTCCTTCCTCGACAGGATTACAATAAACCTGAATCCTTTATCGGAACCCAATAGCTCCTTAATGATTTTCTCCGCGAAATCACTGGAATCCGTAGTTCCCAACATCCAATCGATAATAACGACATCAGCTTGTCGGGCGAGTTGGCAACATGAACGAATTGCTCCGTCGATCTCTGGCCGATCTGCATACGGATCGGCGACAGGCCTTGCTTCGGGGAACCCCATCATGTGGCATAGCAAGCCGGCCTTGGTGAATTCATTGAACTTGTCTTGGAAAATAGGGTTTGTCCCTTCTTCAGAAAGACCTTTGTCCAAATGGATTTCATCGTCGATCCACAAAACGGACTGGCAATATTGCCGTATGATTCGTTCTCGGATTGCTTGTGCTTTTTCGTCCATTTTTCACCCAGCTTCAAAGAATCTTTGACAAAACAAAATTGGCACCTGTCAACCCTCCAAGTTCGGGTTCGTCTGCCAAGATAAGGTCAAAGCCAAATTCCTTTAATGACTCTCGGGCAATGTACAAACCAAGGCCCTGTCCACCAGGACGTCGGGAAAAGCCCGGTTCGAAAATGTATGGAGCATCCATCTTTGAAACTCCAGGGCCAGAATCAGACAGTACCAATGAGCCGTTAGCTGACACCGAGAGTCTTACAGCAGGGATTAGTGTTCCCTGTTTCGCCCAATAAAGGGAGTTTATGAAAAGGTTGTGGATTGCACCAAGGAACACAGGCCGATTCAATCCGGACCACTGGGCTAATTTAAACGAGTCAGTAAATTCACCATACACCAATTCAAGTTCCTTGACGAATCTGCGTTTCAAAAAATCCTCAATTTGGGAGCCTGTAAGACTTTCGCTCTTTGAACTACGACGGCGTATGAGTGGATCCATCAAACGTATACGCTCTTCAATGATACCAAACGAATCCTTCAGTGCTTGAAGGCGCGTCAAATCCTCTCCCGAAAGTCGCTTGGAAAGTTTCTGGATAGTATCACGAACAATATCCACTTGCTTCTCATACTCATGCGTTGCCGTCTCGAATACGAGACCCAACTGCGCAGCAGTGACTATGTGGGAATGTTGCTCGCGCAACATCTGCAACTCGCGCGTCTGATCGGAGAGAACAAAGACGCCATTTTCGCCATCCGTAAGATGTTGCAAATTTGCACAAAGAGTTTTAAGCCGTGGAAGCACATTAGACTCCAACTCGTCAACCTCAGCTTGGATTGCCATTTCAAAAATTTCGACAGCTTGGCCCGAGCAATCCGCTGCCACTATCCGAGGCGTCAAACCATTCAAGTAATTGTCGCGAACCAGCTTTAAATTTCCGATTTCCCTTTCTACATAATCGTTTAATGCAGGAGATAGTTTTTCCACCTGCTTGAATGGTTCTGCTACTAGATTTGATATCCTTTTACGAACGAGTTCATCAACATTCTGTAATCGAACCAAGAAATGTCGTTCACGTTCTTTCATTGGGCGGACATGCGCCGCCATTTTTTGAAAATCTTGTTCTTCGCGGGCAATCTCTCCTTGCAGATTTGTGATTTGAACAGCACGTTTGGAAATGTAATCTGTAATAATTTCCCAAGCATCACCGCATATGACAACACCATCTGGTGGTTCAGCAACGGAGGTTTGCAACTCGTTCAGGTATTCACGCAGTTTTTCAATGGCCACCTCGCACTCGTGCAATCCTTCAGCAGAAATCGCATTCATTGTACGATTGAGCAACTGGCGCGAATGCCTAACGGCAACAACAATTGTCTCTTTGAAATTATCTAGCCATCCACGGGCATAACGTATCCTGGTTTGATACTCTTCCTTTTCCCGCTCAAGTCGCGCCTGTGCAGCCGCTTTTTTCTTCTCTTCACGCAAGCGTCGTTTATCTTCACGATCCGCCTTGCGACCGAGGAAACGGTCTGCAATATCCACAAATACATCTTCAAGCCAGAAACGAAGGCCTCGACTTGCACCATTAACGATGAAGCCCTCCCGTCCCGCTTTTTCCTTGATTTGGTTACTATCTGCTGGAAGAAAAACCCCGCCGAACATCCGCAAGTGCGAAAAATAATAGCGGCCAGCATTCTTGAGACGCCGTTGTTCAAAGCCCGCAAAATCGCTGTCCGGTGCACCATATGGTTGAACATGGACGCCGCCTTTATAAATGGAAAAGCCACCAGCATACTGCAAACGCATATCCATTTGACGATGCAAATCTGGTGGTAAAAATGAAATTGCAGCCGTTCCTTGCACATATCCAATTTCGATTAAGAACCGGCCCGGCGTTCGCATGCCCAGCGGCAACCTCTTCAATTGTCGACTGTATCTTATTTTTTCGGATTGATAATTGGCGATATATCCCTTTGCAAATCCATTCTCGGAAACTTCAATGCGGATATGGTGATCGCATTTCTCGAAATCGTCAGGACTCCAATAACGGTATTTCTTATCCTTGCGAACAGGCGTTCCGTTTTTGAAGACTTCAATACGGAACGGCCTGACTTCTTCAGAATGGAATGGGTCCCAAAAACTGGAAAAAGCATTGACCGACTTCAGTTCGTAAGCGGAAGCGTCTTCCAACTCGTCCGTTCTCACAGGCGAAGTTCTGAATAAATCGCGGAGATCTTCGTTCGTGTGTACGCACAGGAACGTTGTTCCCATTTCAAAATCACATTTCAATTGGCTCAATATCTGTTCCGATGGAATTGTAATATCGGACTGTAGCTCACGGCGAAGCGATTCGTCCCATGTCTCGTCGTGAAGGATGCCATCGACAAGAGGGGACTGTCTCAACGACGAAAAAACGGTCTCAAATTCCTCTGGACTTGGGCCATGGTCAAACTCGGCACATGGAATGGGCAAATCCGTAAGCAATTTGGTCGGATGCCGGAAAAGATGCCAGTGGACGATGCACAACGTCCCACGTTTTTTGGATCCTTCACCCCAAACCGACCAAAGGACGGTCATTCGACCCAGGGAAGCGACCGAGAGTCTGCCGATTCCTTTTTCGCCATACGTTGTTTTGAGCCATTCCTTCTGCTCTGGCGTCGCGAATTCAGTCCATCCGTCATCTTCTTTCTTGGCGAATTTCGATTCGGTGGCAAGAACAAGCCATTTCCCGACCACATCTTCCTTGCAACGCATTCCAAGACCATCGTCGTGAATGGACAAAAAACCGATGCCGTTGCTGTGGTCTGCATCGAAATAATCAACTTGAACACGTCTTGCTCCCGCATCAAGAGCGTTTTTGAAGAGTTCACCGGTAGCCGTTGGTGCATCGGCGATTTGCTGCCTCCCCAACAAATCAATTACACGGGCTCTGCTTCTGAAGTTTTCAATTGCCATATTGCACACCCTGTTATTTCCGCTTTTTTAGCGGGACAACGGAACACATCGGAATCAGTTGGGAGGAGAAAACCGGCATGGGCACAACATCCTGTGGAAGAAGCCTTGGCAACCTAGCATCCCGACCCCTTCCCCGGCAATCACCGATTCCCTTGCCGATAGCGCCGAGGAGAGTGGAGGGCGTTGGAAAATGCTTTGCCAACAAGGGGGAACGGCATGAGGAAGGCCTTTTGCGAAAGCGGACAAGGACGAACCCGCGCTTGCGCGGGGTTCCGATGCCGTTTTTTCGCGTTTTTTTCGGTTTGGGAGGCCGTTTTTTGCCGATTTTTTCGAAATTTCGTAAATTTTTGGACGATTTTTTGGCGTTTTGTCGATTTTTTGGAAAATTTCGGCAAATTTCGGCAAATTTTTCCCGTTTTCAATCCCTTTTCGGCCATTTACCTGCCAAAATGCCGTCCCCCCTCCCCGCACGCTCCCCCTTCGCCCTCTCAATCCCGCGGGCGGGGTTCCCGGGACGGCCTTTTCGGTCGCTTCCCGGGCCAGCACGGCCCTTCCGGCGGCTTCGTCGGTGTTTCCTGGCACGTTTTTCCCGAAAAACGCTTTCTTTTGCCGCATCCCCGCTTGGCAACTTCGCCCATCGGGAGGCTCCCCGCCTACGGCAAATTTGGAATCGAAATTTGCCGCCAGTCCGACGCCAACTGTCACGACAAAAACACGCCAAACGTCACAATGGAGGCCGAACAATCCCGTTTCCGAGCGGCCATTAGGCGACTTTTTTCCATCAGTTCCGTAAAATCGGCGTCCTTTTTTACATTTGTGCCGTAAAAAAGGCGGGACATTCCGTCCGGGAATGTGCTAGTTTCATCGCCATGAAAACAAAATCCCGTGCCATTCTCGGCTCCAGCCGCAGTTTTTTCCTCTTCGGTCCGCGCGGAACGGGCAAGACCACATGGCTCAAGGAAACATTTCCGGATGCCGTTGTCATCGACCTTCTGGCCCCGTCCGTCCGGCGCCGGTTCCTGGTGCAACCGGAGCGGCTTGCCGAAATCGTGGAGGGGCGGAACGGAACGGATACTTTCGTCATCGACGAAGTCCAACGCGTTCCGGCCCTTCTGGACGTCGTCCATGAACTCATCGACACGAAGCCGGGGTTGCGTTTCGTCCTCACGGGATCGAGCGCCCGGAAACTCAAACGGAGCGGCAACGTCGATTTGCTGGGAGGTCGCGCCGTGCAACGATTCTGCCATCCGTTCCTCGCCTGCGAAATGGGGAAGGACTTTTCGCTTCCCCGTGCCTTGCGCCAAGGCATGATTCCCCTCGTCGTGCGGCAGCCCGAAAAGGAGGCGGCCGACATCCTCCAAACCTATCTGGACCTCTACATCCAGGAGGAGGTGACGACCGAAGGCGTGGTCCGCAACCTCGACGCCTTCGCCCGCTTCCTCGAAGCTGCTTCCTTCTCCCACGGTTCCGTCATCTCCGCAAGCGGAATCGCCCGGGAGAGCGGCGTCAAGCGTTCGACCGTCGATGGCTATTTCGCCATCCTCCGGGACATGCTCCTGACGGCACGGCTTCCCGTGTTCGCCAAACGCGCCAAACGGGCGCTCGTCGCACACGACAAATTCTATTTTTTCGACGCGGGCGTTTTCCGCGCCCTCCGTCCGGCCGGACCGCTCGACCGGCCCTCCGAAATCGACGGAGCCGCGCTCGAAGGCCTCGTGTTCCAGCATCTGCGCGCCTGGAACGATTATTCCGGCGCCCCCGATTTCCTCGGATACTGGCGGACCAAGGCGGGGGTCGAAGTCGATTTCGTCCTCTACGGAGAGAAGGACTTCGCCGCCATCGAAGTCAAGAACGCGGCAACCCTGCATCCGTCCGATTTCACCGGCCTGAAGTCCTTCCGCGAAGATTATCCGGAAGCGCGGACCCTCCTGCTCTACCGCGGCGAAACGCAATTCCTCCGCGACGGTATCCTCGTCGTTCCGGCGGAGAAGTTCCTCCGCTCGCTGGTTCCCGGACGGCCGCCGCTCGAAGCGTTTTCCGGAGAGGCGGCTTCCGCCTGCGCGGGAACGGATTGAAAACGGGATGATTGGTTGCCCGCGGTGGGATGCCGGATTTGCCGGAGGCATGGCCGGAATCGGGAGCCGGGAACGGTTCGTTCACTTCGAAAATGCGCTTCCGGCAAAGCAGGGCGCGACAAAACGCGATTTCTGGAGTTGCGGCAAAAATGCAGCACAAATTCCCCCGTTTTCGGCGAAAAAGGGGGAAAGAAGAGGAGGGACGGAAGCGGGAAAAGAGACTTAAAAATAAAAAATCCCCGGGAAACGGGGCTTTTCGATGGTGTGCCTGGCGGGGATCGAACCCACAACCTTCAGCTCCGGAGGCTGACGCTCTGTCCAATTGAGCTACAGGCACGTTGGTTGTCCCACATGGATTCGAACCATGACTAACAGATCCAGAGTCTGCTGTGCTACCGTTACACCATGGGACAGACGCCCCGGAAACTTACTTTCTTTTTGCCCGCTGTCAAGTTTCCGCCTATGATGCCCTTCCAACCCCGCACCTTCCCCCATGAGCCACACCCAGAAAGACAATGTCGCCCTCATGTGCGACGTCGCCGAACTCACAGGCCTCTTCGATTCCTCCCAGGGACTCGACGCGTTCCTCGGCCGCATCATCTCCACCGTCGCCTGGCACATGCGCGCCGCGGTCTGTTCCATCTTCCTCTACGACCCGTCCGCCCGGCAGCTCGTCCTCCGCGCCAACCAGGGGCTCAACCCCGACTTCGTCAACCGCCTCCGCGTCGCCATCGGCGAAGGCCTCACCGGCCGCGTCCTCGCCCGCCGCGGGCCCGTCTGCATCGGCAACGTCCATTCCGACCCGGACTACCGCGTCATCCCCGGCCTCTACGAGGAGCGTTACACCTCCTTCCTCGGCGTGCCCATCCTCCGCAAGAGCTCGCCCGTCGGCGTCATCGTCCTCATGGACCCCGTCGAGAACTACTTCACCACCAACGACGTTTCCGCCCTCCAGATCATCTCTTCCCAGCTCGCCGGCGTCATCGAGAACGTCCGCATCCTCCTCTCCGTCCGCGAAGGCCACGCCGCGCGTTCCGTCCCCGCCGGACCGGCCGACGGCGGCGCCGACCCCGGCGGGACCTACCTCGTCCAGGGCCGCGGCGGCGGCCACGGCGTCGTCTTCGGCCTCTCCACCCGCATCAACCACTACCTGCACGCCTCCGAAGAGGAGGCCGGGCGGCACAACGGCCTGACCGAAGCCGACTTCGACCGCGCCCTCGCCGAAACCGAGCGGCAGCTCCTCGACATGCAGCGGACCCTGCGCGACCGCCTCCACGAGGCCGCGAGCCTCATCTTCGACGCCCACGTCCTCATGCTCAAGGACGATGCCTTCTCCGGCAAGATCCGCCAGCGCATCCGCGGCGGGTACAACCCCTGGGCCGCCACCGTCGAGGCCGTCCGCGCGTACGCGAAGGCCTTCGCCGATTCGCCCCTCCCCGCCTTCCGCGAGAAAGTCCTTGACGTCGAGGACCTCGGCCGCCGCCTCCTCAACAACCTCTCCCCGGACGAAGGCGGCGACGGCATCGACTACAAGGGGCGGATCATCGTCGCGGAGGAAATCCTCCCCAGCGACCTTCTCAAGTTCTCGGTCGAAGGGGTGACCGCCATCCTCCTCCTCGGCGGCGGGCAGACTTCCCACGTCGCCATCCTCGCGCGGGCCCTCCGCATCCCGCTCGTCTTCGCGGGCGACCGGCGGCTGATGCGCCTGCCGGAGAAGACGCCCCTCCTCGTCAACGCGCAGACCGGCGAAATCGTGGTCCGCCCGGACCCGGCGGCCTGCCGCGAATCCCTCGAACGCGCCGCGCGGGAGAAGGAACTTCCCCCGCCGCCCGCCGACGCTTCGCCCGCCGCGCTGGCCGACGGGACGCGGGTGCGGCTTCTCGCCAACATCAACCTGCAGAGCGAACTCGCCGTCGCCAACCGCTTCCGCGCGGAGGGCATCGGCCTCTACCGCACGGAATTTCCGTTCATCATCTCCAACACCTTCCCGACGGAGGAGGAGCAGTTCGCGCTTTACATCCGCGTGCTCGAGCAAGTTCCTTCCGGGCCGGCCGTCTTCCGGACGCTGGACATCGGCGGGGACAAGGCGCTGTCGTACTTCCCCCTCCAGCACGAGAACAATCCCTTCCTCGGCCTGCGCGCGTTGCGCTTCACGTTGCAGAACCCGGAAATCTTCCGCACGCAGTTGCGCGCGCTCATCCGCACCGCGGCGGCGGCGGAACCGGGGCGGGTGAAGGTGATGTTCCCCCTGGTGGCGTCGCTCGACGAGTTCATCGCCGCGCGCGAACTCGCGCTTTCGTGCGTGGAGGAACTGCGCGCGGAAGGGAAGGACTGCCGCCTGCCGCCGCTCGGGGTGATGTTCGAAATCCCGAGCGCCGTGTTCCTCGCCGACGAACTGGCGGCGGCGGCGGACTTCATGTCCATCGGCGCGAACGACCTGACGCAGTACACCCTCGCGGTGGACCGGACGAACCAGTCGATGAGCCCGTGGTACGCGCCTCACCATCCGGCGGTGCTGCGGTCGCTGCAACGCATCGTTTCGGCCGCCAACCGCGCCGGAAAGCCGGTCTCGTTCTGCGGGAACATGGCAAGCAATCCGCAGATGATCCCGTTTTTGATCGGCATCGGCCTGCGCACGCTGAGCCTCGACCCGCAGCGCATCCCGGTCATCCACGACATCATCGCGGGGCTGACGGCGGACGGGGCCGCGCGCCACGCGCGGGACCTGCTGGCCCTGGGCCGCCTGAGCGAAGTGGAGCGCTACCTCGCCGAAAACGCCCCGCCGCGCACGGTCTGAAGTGCCGGAGGCGGTGCCGTCCGGCACGTTGCACCCCGCGAAGCAAAGCTCCGCGGGGGCCCCGTTGTTTTGCGGCGGCCCCGCGCAACTCCGTTGCGCGCGCCGCCGCTTCCGTTGTCAAGCGAATTTGCCAATGTCCGGCAAAATTCGCTTGTTTTTGCCGATGTCCGGCAAAACATTCCCGCGCGCGGGGAACGGCGACGGCGGTCAAAAACGCAAGCGGTAGAAGCGCCGGGGGGCGCCTTCCCCGGCCGGAACGGCGAGGATGCCGTCTTCCGCCGCGACCGCGCCCGCCGCCGCCGTCCACCCGTCCTCCGCGCCCAATGCGCCGGTCGTCTCCACCCGGAAATCGTACGCCAGCAGGGCCGGATCCACCGCGAGCCGCACCCACCCCGCCGCCGCTTCCCCGCCCGAAGCGAATGCCAGGCCCCGCAGGCCCTCCGCCGGCGTTTCCGGCGCGCCGGGGTCCGCACGGCACAGGCAACCGTCGTCGCCGATGAACCATCCCGCCTCCGCCAGCGGGAATTTCCCGCGGTAGCGCGCGACCGCCGGGAAAGGCGCGGCATTCGTGAGCGCCTGCCATCCTTCGCGATACTCTTCCGGTTCCAGCCCGTACGTCTCCCCCGGCCGCGTCAGGACGCCCGTCAACGCCACCGGCGCCGCGTTGCCGGCCAAGGCGATGGCACTTCCGATCTGGATGCTCCCCGCCATCGAAAGGCCGCTCCCGGCATGGTCGATGTCGTTCCCCGCCGTTTCCGCCGCGTTGCCGGACACCGCCCCGCCGAGCAACAGCAGTTCGCCGAAATTTTCGACGCCCCCGCCGAAACCGCCCGCGCGGTTGGAGACCAGCGACGCGCCGGAAAGCTCGAACGTTCCTTCGTTCACGTAGGCCCCGCCGCCCGAATCCGTCGCTTCGTTGTCCGCCACCGTCCCGGCCGCAAGCCGCGCCGTCCCGCCGAAATGGACGATGCCGCCGCCGCATCCCGCGACGCGGTTCCCGTCCCCTTCCGCGCGGTTGCCCCGGATGTCCCCGCCCGACATCGCGAACGTGCCGAAATTGGCAAGGCCGCCGCCGTGCCCGTTCTTCCCGCCGTAGCCGAGGATGTACACCCCGTCGGAAAAATTGGTGCAGGTCGCGAGGTTCGAGGCGACGGTGCCGCCCGCAAGCGCGAAGGTTCCCGCGTTGCACACCCCGCCGCCGCTTCCGCCCCAGTCCGCCGTGTTGAAGAAATTGCCGTCGTGGCAGACCCGGTTGCCGCGGATGGCGCCGCCCGTCATGCGGAAGGTCCCGAAATTGGCGACCCCGCCGCCGACGTACGTCGCGCAGTTGCCCGCGATCGCGCCGCCCGCCATCTCGAAGGCGCCCTCGTTTTCGACCGCCCCGTAAAAGCCGAGGTGGCCCGTGAGCGCCGCGCCGTCTTCCAGGCGGAACGCGGCCCCGCTTTCCACCCGCACCATCTGCGGCGGGAGTTCCGCGGGGGCGTACCCCGCCGGGAGCCTCCCGTCCCCTCCCCCGTCGAACACCAGCGTCGCCGCCCCGCCGCCGCCCGTCCCCGCCAACGCGAAGGTCGCGGGCGCTTCCACGGTGAACCATCCGTTCGTGGCGAACGCCGCATTGGTCCCCGCGCGCACGCGCCGCACCGCGGCGCCGTCGTCCACGAGGGCGACGCTCCGGGACACCGCGACCGGGGAAGCGAGCAGCGCGTCCGCTTCCAGCACGATGGTTTCCCCGTCGCCCGCCGCGGCGAACGCCGCCTCCAGCGTCGCGAATTCCTGCGTCCCGACGCGCGCCACCGCGCCGGCGGCGGAAGCGCCCGCCGCCAGCCACGCCATCGCCGAAACCAGCCATCCGTGCCGCATGGCGCCACCATACCCCGCCGTCCCCGCTTCCTCCAGCCCATTCGGGACCGGCCGCGCCGATCCGCCCGCCCGGGAAACCCGCGCGGATTTTCCGGGGAAGGGCGCTTGAAAACGGGAAAGCGCGCGCGTAGAGTCCCGCGCGCCGCCAAAAGCGGAAGGCCGGCAACGCCCTCCTTTCCCCCACCCCGCACCCGAAGGATTCCCCCATGCTCACCACCAAACGCTTCGATTACGTCCCCTACGACGCACTCCGCCAGCACCCCTCCATCCTCAACCACCGCCCCCTCAACCTCTCCAAGGTCGACCACTACGCCGAGGACATCCTCGTCAACGGCCTGCTCGAACCGCTCGTCGTCTGGGAGCGCAACCCCGGCGAGTTCTACCTCGTCGGCGGCTTCCACCGCTACAACGCCATCGCGAAGATCCGCGCCGCCCACCCCGGGTACTTCGACCGCATCGACGTGCGCGTCGTCCACGGCGACCTCGACGAAATCCAGGCCCTCAACCTCAAGCTCAACGCCGACCGCCTCGACGCGCGCATCACCGATTACTTCGACGCGATCGTCTTCATGTCCAACGCCGGCTGGAACACCGCGCGCATCGCCTCGTTCCTCGACAAGTCGCCCGCGTGGGTGGACGACATCCTCCGGTACGCGCCGAAGCTCGACGGCCGCGTCCGCCGCCTGCTCGAAGAAGGCAAGATTCCCTGGGCGCGCGCCAAGGCCATCACCAAGAAGGTGCTCGCGTCCGAACCGGGCAGGGAGCGCGAGACGCTGGAAGCGGAACTCGCGGCGTTGAACGGCTTCGCCCTCAAGCCGAAGAAGCTCCTCACCTTCCGGCGCGCGACGAGCCGCCTGGAAAAGGCCGGCAAGCAGACGTACTCGCTCTCCGGCGCGGACCTCGCGGCGCTCCTGAAGCTCGTCCGCGGCAAGGAAGTGGACGACGCCTCCCTCGCGCGCGTCCGCAAGGCCCTGCCGGGCCTCTTCCAGTAGCGCGCGGCGCCAGCCCCCGGCTCCAGGCGTTTTGCCAATCCTTGGCAAAACCGGGTCGTTTTTGCCAATGTTCGGCAAAATGAACCCCGCGTAAAGGCAAATGATTTTGCCAATGTTCGGCAAATTTGCACGATTTTTGCCAATGTTTGGCAAAATGCAAAAAATCGCGCGTCCTTGCTTCTTTCCTTCTTGCTTCGCGTGGCCTGCGGCGGCATCCCGCCGCCGCACGCTACGCGTTGCCCCGCGGCTTGGGGAAGCGGCCGACGAGCGCGTCCGAGGCGATTTTCTTCGCTTCGTCGCCGAAGTCCGCCTTGAGCATCCAGCGGAGGAATCCCGGTTCGTTCCGCGCGACGTCCTTCAGGGGGCGGCCGGAATTCTTGCCGAAGTTGAGCACGACTTCGCCGTTCTGCCAGCGGAACTTCCGCTCGCGGTCCACGAGCGAGGGGTCGGGCGGGACGGAATACTCGTAGAGCGAGGCGACCGTCGTCGGCAGGTCGCCGTAACGCCGGAACTGCCCCGAAAGCACTTCCACCGTGGCGATGGCGTCGCCCATCGCGTCGTGCGCTTCGGCGTGGTCTTCGCCGCAGTAGAACTTGAGCGCCGCGGAAAGCGTGCGCGGCTCGCGCTTGAAGTAGATGCGCTGGACGTCGAGGATGTCGCGGCCGGAGACCTTGAACTCCATGCCCGCGCGCGCGAACTCGCAGCAGAGCAGGTCGATGTCGTACCCGAGGATGTTGTAGCCGCCCAGGTCGCACCCTTCGAGGTCCTTCCTGACGACGGGCGCGAGGTCCGCGAAGGTCGGCGCGTCGGCGACGTCGGCGTCGGAAATCCCGTGGATGGCGGTGGCTTCCGCGGGGATGGGAACGGTGGGGTTGACGAGGTAGTAGATGCGCCGCGGGGCCGCCTCGGCGCCGGGCTCGTAGCGGAGGATGGCGACGGAAACGATGCGGTCGGTCTTCTTGTTGAGGCCCGTCGCTTCGAGGTCGAAGAAGGCGAGCGGGCGGGAAAGGCGCAACCCCGGCGGCAGCGCGGGAAGGGAAAGGTCGGTAGTCATGGTCCGGCGAGTCTACACCCCCCCCGCCCCCCGACGCAAACCGGGTGCCGGATGCAACGCGCGGGCCGCGCCCGGACGTGACCAAGGGAATCGCCATCAACGAGCATTTGGTGCGCCACGGGCCAAGTTGAGCATCGCCGACGAGTGGCAGCGCTTCGGCCGCCGGCAGGTGGACGGCGCGGAAGCGGCCCCGGACGGAGACGCGCCGTCGCCCCCCAGCGGCAGGACGGCGGGTTGCCGGGCTTCGGCAACTTCGGGCGGGATTTGTCCGCCCCCTTCTCCGGCAGACAAGGCCCAGGGCGAAAAAGCGGGACCGGCGAACCGGTCCCCAGTCTTAAAACGACTTCGGCATGTAGCCTTGTTGTGATAAGATGCAGATGCATTCAAACAGACGACTTAGAAATGTCAAGAAAACCTTGGAGAAAACCATGAAGAAAGCGTTGGGTCTCGATTTGGGGAGCAACTCGCTCGGTTGGGCGATTCTGGACAACGACACGGGGGCCATCCTCGATTCGGGCGTGCTGGTGTTCCCGGAGGGCATCAACCCCGCCGATGATTCACTGCAGACGCCCGCCGCCATACGCCGGGCCGCGCGCATGGCCCGCCGCATCAAGTTCCACCGGAAAATCCGCAAGTGGCAACTGCTCTCCGTCCTGCTGGAGCACGGGATGTGTCCAATCACGAAGGAGGAGCTGGCGGCCTGGAAAGCCCACGGGTGCTATCCCACGGCTAACCAGGCGTTCATCCGCTGGCTGAAGGCGACCGACGCGAGCAATCCCTACTGCGACCGCGCGGCGGCGGCGTCCGGGCCGGTAGCGCCGGAAGTGCTGGGCCGGGCGCTCTACCACCTCGCGCAGCGCCGCGGCTTCAAGAGTTCCCGCAAGGATGCGGCGGAGGCGGACGCCGACGGGGGCGACGACCGCAGCGAAACCGGGAAGGTCAAGACGGGCATCCAGGCCCTGACGACGGAAATCCGCGCCTCGGGTTGCAAGACGCTGGGGCAGTACTTCCGGAAGTGCCTCGAAGAGGACCGCCGCAAGCCCGCCAAGCGCCGCATCCGCGCCCGCTACACGGGCCGAATCGAACACTACGAAGCGGAATTCGCAGCCATCATGGACGCCCAGGGCGCAACCATCACCCCGGACCTCCGCGAAAGCCTGCACAAGGCGATTTTCTACCAGCGGCCGCTCCGTCCGCAGACCCATCTCGTCGGGCCGTGCCTCCTCGAACCGAAGAGTCCGCGCGCGCAAATCGCGCATCCGGCGTTCGAAGAGTTCCGGATGCTGGCGTTCATCAACAACCTGACGCTGGAAGACGCCGCCGGCGAGTGGCGTGACGCCGTGGGGAATCCGCTGTATCCGCTGACCGCGGCGGACCGGGCGCTCGTCCGCAAGGCGTTCATGAAAGCCTCGCCGACCTTCAAGTTCGGGGACATCGCCAAGCTCTTCAAGAAGGACCCGCGCTTCAAGCGGGACCACCTGCGCTTCCATTACTACCGCAACGAGGAAACGCTCCCCAGTTGCATGCTCCTCCACCGCCTCGGGGACATCTTCGGAAAGGGGGACGACGCCGACCCGTTCTCCTACCAGGCCGAATTCGACGCCCTGACCTTCCATGACGACACCGACAAACTGCGCGCTTGGCTGGCGAAGCACCATCCCGAGCTCCCCGAAGACGCCGCCGAACGCTTCCTGAAGCTCCGCCCGCGCGAAGGAAACGCCCAGTATTCCCTGAAGGCGATCCGCCGCATCCTTCCCTATCTCCGCGAGGGCCACGTCCTCTCCGACGCCCGCTTCTTCGCCAAGCTGGCCGACATCATCCCCGACTTCGCCGCCCGCAAGGACAGCATCCTGCGCGCCCTGCTCGACATCGAAGAAGCCTACCGCCGCGAGCGCGCCAACCGCTCCCGCGAAGGCGCCGCGCGCGACCAAGCCCCGCTCGTTCCCCTGATGGACCGCTGGCGCGCCTGGCTCGAAAAAACCTGCGGCGTGGACGAGGAGAAGTGGAAGCGCCTCTACCTGCGCGACGAAAGCCCCTACGCCCCCCAGACCGAAAACCGCGGCACGCCCCTTGCCAAGCCGCGCCTGCCGCGCGTCGAGCTTGGCATGATCCGCAACCCCCTCGTGCAGCGCTCCATGACAACCCTCCGCCGCCTCGTCAACTACCTCGGCGACCACGGCAAAATCGACCCCTCCACCACCATCCGCATCGAACTCGCCCGCAACGTCAACGACTACGCCACCCGCAAGGCTTGGCAAGCTTGGCAGAAGAAGCGGCAGGACCAGCGCGAAGACGCCCGGAAAGCCATTGCCGAGGCCGGCACCGCCCCGACCGAAGACCTCGTCGACCGCTACATCCTCTGGCAGGAACAGGGGTGCAAGTGCCTCTACACCGACAGGAGCATCTCCCTGACGGATTTGCTGAACGTCTCGCGGAACGCCCCCTTCGACATCGAACACACCATTCCCCGGAGCCAGTCCGGCGACGACTCCCTGGCCAACAAGACCCTCTGCGAGATGGCCTACAACCGCCAGACCAAGAAAGGCCGCATCCCCCGCGATTGCCCCAACTGGGACGAAATCGAACTCCGCCTCCAGCCGTGGCGCGAAAAGCTCGAACAGCTGGAGAAGGGCGTCAAATCCGCCCAGGGCAAGGCCCGTGCCGCAACCGACCCCCAGGCCCGCGCCAACGCCCGCATCAAGGCCCTCTCCCTGCGCTTCGAACGCGACTACTGGCGCGACAAACTGCGCCGCTTCGACGCCACGCGCGAACAGCTTGCCTTCGGTACCGGGGAACTGGCCGGATTCAAGAAACGCCAGCTCGTCGATACCGGCATCATGGCCCGCCACGCCGTCGCCCTCCTCAAGTGCCTCTACCCGCACACCTACCCCGTCAACGGCACCGCCACCGCCTTCGCCCGCAAGGCCTGGGGCATCCAGACCGACGAAGCCAAGGACCGCAACGAGCACACCCACCACGCCACCGACGCCATGGTCATCGCCGCCTTGAGCCCCGCCCGCTTCAACGCCATCTGCTCCGCCCTCAAGGACGACGGCCGCGACCGCCGCCGCCCGTGCGACATCTGCCCGCCGCCCTACCGCGACTTCGCCCAAACCGTGCGCCAGGCCACCGACCGCATCCCTGTCAAACACATCCTCCGCCAGACCACCCTGCGCCAGAGTGCCAAGCGCAATGTTCTCGCCAAAGCCCACGCCCCCAAGGGCAACCCCGACGGCAAGCCCGTCAAGGCCGTCCTCTCCCGCGGCGATACCGTGCGCGGCGCGCTCCACAAAGACACCTTCTACGGCTGCATCCGGGTCCCGGGAAGCGCCGAAAAGAAATTCGTCGTCCGCAAGCCCCTGGAAGGGAAACTCTCCGACATCAAGGCCCTCGCGGGCAGCATCGTGGACCCGACCATCCGCGCCATCGTGGAAGCCGCCGTCCAATCCGCCGAAGCCTCCGGCAAGACCGCCTTCCTCGCGGGAGAGATCGCCATGCCCTCCGGCGTCCCCATCCGCCGCGTGCGGGTGTATGCCTCGTCTTCCGTCGGCCCGGTCCGTTTGCGCGACCATGCCATGCCATCCCGGCACGACCACAAGACTCCCTACTACGTTTCGACCGCCGAAGGCAGCAATTTCCGGCTGGACTTGTTCCTGAAAAACGGACGCTTTTCGGCCGTTCCAGACAATTCCCTCTCGTGGGCGCAGGATCACAAGAAGCCGGAGTTCGTCCCCTTGCACGGACGGGAGGGATTTCTGGGATACGTCAAGCCCGGCAGCATGGCCTTGGTCCATGCCCCGGACAATCCCGAAGAACTGCGGACGCTCGCACCGGCAAGTCTCCGCAATCGCCTTTACAAGGTCGTCAAATTCGAAAAGAATGGACTGATGACCTTGCGTTTTCATGCAGAAGCACGGCCAAGCACGGTCCTGTCTGCAACTTTGTCGTCGGCGGGCAAACGCGGAAAGGGTGAATCCTCAATTTCATTGGATAGTCCACATGAGCTGTTGAGAATCAGTCCTTCGACCTACCGCAACCAAGTCCTGTTCGAAGGCATCCATTTCCGGATGCTTCTGGACGGGACCATCCGCTTCCTGGATACGGACAAGGCATGATTGCGAAAACGCTGGCGTTCGGTTCTCCCGGAAAGTTGAGCCTCAAGGACCGGCAACTGGTCTATGACGGGGAAGACGGCGTCCACCGCACGTTTCCCGTCGAAGACTTGGGGTTCGTGTTCATCGAAACGGGACGGGTTCTCGTGACTTCCGCCTGCCTGCAAGCCTTGTCGGAAGCCAATGTCGCCGTGGTGGTTTGCGGTCCTTCCCACCTCCCACAGGCCCAGTTGCTGCCCTTCGAGGCGAACGCCACCATGCAGGAAACCGCGGAAGCCCAGTTGGAAGCGACCCCGGCGGCGCAAGGGCGCCTTTGGAAGCGGATCGTCCAAGCCAAGCTCCGCAACCAGGCCGCCCTGCTTTCGGCATTGGGACAACCGGGCGGCGGACGCCTCGAAAACTTGGCTTCGGCTGTCAAAAACGGCGATCCCGCCAACTGCGAGGCGCAGGGGGCGAGGATTTATTTCCAATCGTTGGCCCCCACCGCGGATTTCCGGCGGAACCCGGACGGTGTTTGGCCCAACGCGGCGCTCGATTACGGCTACGCCGTCCTGCGGGCCGCCGTCGCCCGCGCGCTCGTGGGCTCCGGACTCGTCTGTTTCCGCGGCATCCACCACCACAACCGCTACAACCCCTTTTGCCTGGCCGACGACGTGATGGAGGCATACCGTCCTTTTGTCGACCAGTTCGTCTTCGGCCCGGATGCTCCCGCGCGTTCTTCGCCGGATGGCAAGTTGACCCCGCCTATCAAGGCGGCGCTCCTCTCCTGCCTGACGTGCGATGTCGCCATCGGCGGGCTCAAGCGGCCCTTGATGATTGCCCTTTCGTCCACTTCGGCGTCGCTCGCCCGGTGTTATCTGGAAAAAACGCCGGACATTTCCTTGCCCGCCTTTCTCCCGTGACGCCTTCCCATTCCGCCCTCAACGGTTACGACCTGATGTGGCTCTACGTCATGTTCGACTTGCCCGTGGAAACCAAAGCCCAGCGCAAGGCCTCCGCGCGTTTCCGGAAAGACCTCCTGAAAGACGGATTCGCCATGCACCAGTTTTCCGTGTACATCCGCCATTGCGCTTCCCTGCAATCCGCCGCCGTCCACATCGAGCGCGTCCGGCAACTGGTCCCCGACGAGGGGTTTGTTTCCGTCCTCAAGGTCACGGACAAACAGTTCGGCGAAACCATCCACATCCAAGGCCGTAGGGCCAAACCACCGCCCCCTTCTCCGGCGCAGCTCGAGCTTTTTTGAGAAAAATCGGCAGGACGGGCTCGAATTTGGCCTTGCCCGCCTCTTTTCTCCCGTCCCAAATCATTGAGAAATGACGGACACCAAAGGTGTTTCAAACACCAATAGTGTACGTCATTCTCAAAGAGCATCAAATCACAACGGTCGCGATCGACACGGCGACGGAAGCCAAGTGTACGTCATTCTCAAAGAGCATCAAATCACAACGTTATCGGAGTCGAGGATACGTATCTTACTAGTGTACGTCATTCTCAAAGAGCATCAAATCACAACCATGCGCGCCCATTTGCGCGAGCAGGCGTTAGTGTACGTCATTCTCAAAGAGCATCAAATCACAACGCGTTGCGGAAAACCGCCTTTCGAGGCTCGAGTGTACGTCATTCTCAAAGAGCATCAAATCACAACTGAGGGGGGCGCCCATGCGGCGGGCGGCGGAGTGTACGTCATTCTCAAAGAGCATCAAATCACAACATGTTGGTCATGCACAGCACCAGGCCGCAAAGTGTACGTCATTCTCAAAGAGCATCAAATCACAACTGGGGGTGGCGCGGAGGTGCCAGCGGTCGAAGTGTACGTCATTCTCAAAGAGCATCAAATCACAACGCCGCAGCACGTGGGCGTGCAGGACCTGGAGTGTACGTCATTCTCAAAGAGCATCAAATCACAACCCAGCTCGAACTTGGTGGGAGCGAGGCGGAAGTGTACGTCATTCTCAAAGAGCATCAAATCACAACAGCTCGTCCTACGACCCGATCGCGCAGATCAGTGTACGTCATTCTCAAAGAGCATCAAATCACAACCCTGGAGCACCATGATTGGCAGGGCGCCACAGTGTACGTCATTCTCAAAGAGCATCAAATCACAACTTTTTTCTTGACATGGTTTTCCACTAAATAGTGTACGTCATTCTCAAAGAGCATCAAATCACAACGAGGCGGTGGCGGTGGCGTGCTGCCCGGCAAGTGTACGTCATTCTCAAAGAGCATCAAATCACAACGAGGGGAGCGAGCGGAACTGCGACCCGAAGAGTGTACGTCATTCTCAAAGAGCATCAAATCACAACCGGCGTACTTCGCCGCAACGGCATGCACCTAGTGTACGTCATTCTCAAAGAGCATCAAATCACAACGTTCTGGCGTGTGGAGATGCAACAGCGCAAAGTGTACGTCATTCTCAAAGAGCATCAAATCACAACATCCAAGCCCTGCTTGGGAAGTCCAAGAAGAGTGTACGTCATTCTCAAAGAGCATCAAATCACAACTGA
>JAFSUH010000184.1 GCA_017445365.1 Kiritimatiellia bacterium
AGCAATGCCAGCGCCCCGGCGGGATCGCCCGACAGGCGCAGTTCCCGGGCGGCCTCCGCGGCGGAGGGCGTCAGCCAGCTCGCGCAGAAAACGCGCCGGTCGTCGCCGCGCATCCGGCATTTCGCCGTGGAATGCGCCGCCGTCCGCGCCAGGAGACGCTCCCGCACCGTCGGCGCCAGGACCGCGGCGACCGCCCCGCCGGCGGGCAAGGCGGACTCTTCCGGGGCGAAAAGGCCTTCCCGGGAAATGCGGACCGGTTCGTTTCCCTCCAGCATCTTCGTGACGAGCCAGCGCGGCGCACCGTTGGCGTCGAGGTGCACCCAGGCGCGCTTGCCGACGGTACGGACGGCCCGGAAAGCCCCGGGACCGGCGGGGCCTCCGGCGTCGTACAGCCGCATCCCGTCGGGAATCACCCGGACGGGGCGGCCGGAGGCGATCGGCACGTCGAACGCATCCGGCGAAGGCTTGGCGAAGGCCACCAGCCGGACCGGCGGTTGCACCTGCGGGGCGGTGGGCGTTCCCCGCGAAACCGTCCACGTCCTGACCGGGAAAACCGCCTCTTCGCAGGCGGAAACGTTGGCGCGGACGCGGGGGAAAAGCCGCCCCGTCCCCGGGTCGCGGACGGGCAGGCGGCCTTCGAATCCGGGATGCTCCACGTAATAGCGGGCGGGACGCCCGTCGTCAAGGACGGGGGGACGGCCCGTCCAGCGGAAGGGCAGTCCGAAATACGGCATGACCGCGCAGGGAACGCCGCACGCGCAGTGCCAGACGTAGGAATCGACCGCCACCGGCGTTCCCGCGGGCATCGAATCGGCGAGCCAGTTCTGCGCTTCCGCCCGCGTGTCCCGCATCCGGAAACAGGAGAGCATGCCCGCGGCGTCCGCCCCCTGCACCAGGAACGCCGCGGTTCCCAGGAGCGCCAGCGCCGCCGCGGCGGCCGTCCGCCGCCACGCCCGTCCCCCCGGGGGCCGCGGTTCCGTCCGCGCGGCGAGGAACCACTCCAGCGGCAGTCCCGCGCCCATCGAGGAGACGACCGTCAAGGGCAGCAATTCCTGCGGCCGGACGAAGGGGCTGCAACAGGCGAGGAAGGGAAGGAAAACCGGCAGCAGCCACGGGATTCCCGCCAGTTGGCGGCGGTACCGCCGCAGGAACCAGAATCCCCAGGAAACGGCGCCCCACGCAAGCGGCAACGCCCCCATCGCCGCAAGCCCCTGCGCCATCGAGACGCACCGGAGCACCGTCGCGCCCCGCCACGTGAAGGGCCCGCCCAAGTTCAGTTCGATTTCCGCGTACGTCCGTTCGGCGGCGTGCCGCAACGCCTCCCGGTACCACCCCGGCGCGAGGTACGACGCCGGCGTTCCCGCCGCGTATCCCGCCGCCGCCGCAACCAGCGCCGGCAGCATCCAGACCGCCACCCGCGCTCCCCACCCCGCGCGGGATTCGCCGCTTCCGCGCGCAATCCCCGCCACGGGGCCCGCGGCGCACCAAAGGAGCAACGGGACGAGCGTGAATTTGCAGGCCACCGCGAACCCCGCCGCGAAGGCCGCCGCCACGACAAGACCCGCGCTCCGCTTCCGCAGGGCCCGGGCCGAAATCCAGGCGAAAAACGCCATCGAAACCAGAAGCCCCGCATCCGTCTGGCAGTAGCGGACGAATTGGATGGGGCCCGCCGAGGCCATGAAAAACGCCGCCGAAACGAAGGCCGCCGCCGGGCGGAGCCCGGCCTCCAGGCATGCCGCGTACAGGAACAGCACCGTGAACGCGTACAGCCACGCGTTGAAATCCCGCCCGTCCTGCACCCTGTGGCGCCTTTTCCCCGGTTCCGGCTCCGGCTCCGGCCTGGCGGAAAACGACCGTTTCGACTTTGCGTCCACCCGGCCGTCCTGCACCCGGTGCTTCGCCCAGGCCCGTGCCAGTTTCCCGGCGGTTTTCCCCTCCCGCGCTTCTTCCAGCCAAATCCGGATGCGGAACAGCTCGAACCATCCGCCCGGATACGCCCGGTCCCGGATGCACCCCGTATCCCGCACCTGGTCGATCCAGCGCGCGATGATCGGTTCGTCCGTGTGGAAGGAAAAACTCCACGCCGTCCCCGCCGTCGCGATCCATCCGGCCAGCGCCACCGCCAGGGCCCCGAACAGGACGGCCGCCCGCCGCCCGCGCCCGCGGCGCGCGTCCGTCCCGCCATGGAAAAGCGGGCCCGTCATACGGTCTCCTTCCCGCCGTCCGGGGCGGCGCCTTCCGCATGCCCGCCCGCGGCGCGGGACGCACCGGAAGCCCCCGGGAGGAAGGAGGCGATCCGGCGCGCGAACCGGGCGGCGCTTTCCGCGAAGACGACCGAGACCACGCTCAAGGAATCGGCGAGCGGGCGGAAATGCGTGGCGCGGTTCCCGTCGGCGTAGAGCGTGCGGACGGGAAGTTGCACGAGTTTCCTCGTCCCCAGGCGCAACAGCATGCGCGTTTCGAACTCGAACCGTTCGCCGGGGCAACCGAGCAGTTCGCGCATGAACCCGGCCGGAACCGCCCGCAACCCCGTTTGGGTGTCGGAAAAGTCGCGCCCGGTTGCCAACCGGAACAGGATGCGCATGGTCCGGTTGCCCATCCGGCTTTTCCACGGGACGCCCGCGCGGGCGAAGGAGCGGCACCCCAGGACGAGCGCGCCGGGTTCGGCGTCGAGGGCGGCGAGGCAGCGGGCGACGTCTTCGGGGGCGTGCTGGCCGTCGCAATCGCAGGTGACGCACCCCTTCAGGCCGGGCCGGACGGAGAGGAGATGCGAAAAGGCGGTCTTGAGGGCGCATCCCTTCCCGCGGTTGACGCGATGGGAGAGAAGCGTCGTTCCCGGAACGCGGGAAAGGCATTCGCGGAAGGTTTCCGCCGCTTCGGAGCGGCTCCCGTCGTCCACCAGGACGATGGCGGGGGACGGGCAGGCCTCCCGGAGGGATGCGAGGTACCGCACGAATCCTTCCGGCGGATCGTACGCGGGAACGACGATCGCGGAATCGGCGCCCGGGGCGGCCGGGACGGCGCTTGTCACGGCCGGCGGGGGAGCAGCGCGCCGGGCAACGGCGTGGCGCCGGTGCCGCGGAGGCGGTCGTCCGCGCTCCGCGCGCATGTCCAGGATGTCGAAGTGTTCACGTTTGGAAGGGCCCTTTCCGCTCCCCGCACCGGGAAAGGCCGAAAAAAGACCTTTCCCGTGCCCTCCTTGGAGGCTCCTAGGATAACGGCCTTGTACGAAAACACGGAGAAAGGGTGCGTGCAACACGCGCTTCCCTCACCACGTGCCGTTCGTACGAATTTTCCTAGGATTCCCAAGAAACGACAGTTGTGGAAGCTGTTATGGTGGATTGTCCGTTCGCTCCCCCGCCGGAAGCGGGAAAGCAAACGCGGGGCATCCTGCCCCGCCTCCCGAGGCACTGCAAGCCCGTTTTTCCCGTTGCCCGGACCGGACGAGGCCTTGGCGGCCCCGCGGATCGCTTCCCCGCATCGGGGCGGCGTTTCCGCGCGGGAAAACGGAACGGGCCGCCCGGCGGGGCGGCCCGTGCGCTTTTGGGGTTGGGAGCGGAATCAATACTCGTAGCAGCCCATGTCGATGGACGCTCCGTGGATGCGCTTCGCCCCGGCCAGGTCGACCGAACCGACGAGCTTCTTCAGTTTGGAGTTCAGCGTGCCCCGGTTGATGCACGGCGACCCTTTCGCAAGCTTCCATCCCGTGGTGAATTTCGGATCGCGGTTGTCCTTGTACGTCCGGCTGTAGCCGTTCCCGGAAGAGACGTTCTGGACGGTCTTCGTGTATCCGAGAAGCTCGTCGTTTTCTCCCCATACCGGCTCCTGGCGGAAATTGTTCCACAGGATGCAGTTGTAGAATCTCGAGAAAGCCGAAAGGGTTTTCCCCTCGTGGAACAGGGTGTTCTTCGCGATGGTGCAGTTGACGAGCGTCACCGCGCTGAAAAGGTCGCCCCACATTTCATTGCCGACGACAAGGCAGTTGCAAAGCCTGCCACCGTCGATGGGACCGTAGTATCCGCCGTTTCTTTGGATGTGCGCGATGTTTCCCGTGATCCTGCAACGGTCGAACGCGGTACTTTCCGAAATGCGACCGTAGTTGCCTTTCACCGTGCATCCGGCCAGGCTCGCGTTCACCACGGCGATGACATGGGCATGTTGCGTTTTTTCGCCCAAGCGCTGGAGAACGCAGGATTTCACGGTGCCGGCCGAAATCCCGACCAAGGTGCCGCCGCTTCCGATGTCACGGTTCCGACCGTCCAGCAGGAAGCCGGTCAAAGCGGTGTTCTTCCCCTTGGCCTTCAATCCGTCGTACGGCTTGCCAAGTTGCGCGAAAACGACATCCCGCTGGATTTTCGCCGTTTGGACGATTGTCGTCTTGGACACACCTTTCACGCCTTTGATGGTGATGCGCTTGTTGTTCGTCCGGATGGGGGCATAAGTGCCTGGTTGCACGAGGATGGTGTCCCCGGCCTTGGCGATGTTGACGGCGGCCTGGATGGTCTTCTTGGCGGTCGAAGGCTTGAGGCCGTTGCCGTTGTTGTTTGGCCGGGAGGCGTTGACGTAGAGCGTGCGGGCGTCGGCGGCGGTTGCCGCGAAAGCAAGGCAGAGAGCGAGAATCGGGAGTTTCTTCATGGGCGAGAGGTTTCCTGGATGGCTTTGGTCTTGCGGCCATCCGCCGGACGGCCTGTCACTTTCCAGTATGGTCCGGAAGGCCATCCGATGGCAAGGCGCCAGTCGCGTCCGGCGGGGATTCCGGCGCGCCCGCGATCCGGCCGTCCGGCCCGCACGGGAAATCCGCCACGAGCAGGCATTCCCCCTCTCCCGCGGAGGCAACCGCCCGGCCCTCCGCGTCCACCACCCGGGAACCGCCCGCCAGCGGCCACGGTCCTTCCGCGCCCGGCTTGCTCGCCACCACCAGGGGCTTCGCGAACGCCTCCCGGCACCCCGAAACGATGCCGTCCAACGGTTCCGGGAACCGCACGAAGGGATTGCGCCGCACGTCCCGCCGTCCCCCCCGCACGTCCCGGCCGCCCCGCACCACGTGCGCGAACTGCACCACCAGCACGTCCGCCGCCGCGTACGCCGCTTGGAACGGCTCCGGCTCGGAGGCGTCCTTGCACACCAGAAGCCCCACCCGCCCGAACGGGAGGTCGGCCACGACGCCCCCTTCGCCGGGGTGCATGCCCAGGCACGCGTCCACGAGGGCCAGCGTGCATTTCCGGTACGTCGCCGCCACCCGCCCGTCCGGGCCCAAAACCCGCATCTCGTTGTACCTTGCCCCGTCCGCCCGCTCCGGATGGTTCACGAACACCCAGCACCCCCGCCGCCGCGCGAAATCCCCGAACGCTGCCAGGCCCCATTCCGCTTCGTCGAAATCCGGCACCTCCGCCCCGCGGAGCAGGTCCGGGTACGAAACGAACGAGAACTCCGGGAACACCACCGCGTCGGCCCCGCCGTCCGCCGCTTTCTCCGCCCATGCCAGCCCCCGGCGCGCGTTTTCCGCAATCTCGCCCGTCCGCGTCGCCATCTGGCAGACCGCGAAACGGATCCGCCCCGCTTCGCGCGGCTGCCACGCGTGCGGTCCGTCCGCTCCGGCGGCCGGAGTCCCGGCCGCGCCGGATGCCAAGACGCTCGCGGAGCCAAGGACAACGGCCATCGCGGCGGCAAGGAAGGGAAAAATGGTGCGTTCCATGCCGGAACCATCCCATCCCGCCGCTTCCCTTGCAACGTTTCCTTTTCCGCGCGGAGGCGGCGGCACGGCGTCCGCCCTTGGCAAAGGCGGGAAAACGTGCAAGGATTTCCAAGATATGCCTGCCGCGCACTCCACCGTTCACTTCAACAGCCCCGACGAGGCCTTCGAGACTTCGCTGCGTCCCGGCCAGTTCGGCGACTTCACAGGCCAGACCAAAGTCCTCGAACGGCTCTCCCTCTGCGTCGAAGCCGCCAAGGCCCGCGGCGACGCCCTCGACCACATCCTCCTCTGCGGCCCGCCCGGCCTCGGCAAGACCACCATCGCCTTCATCCTCGGCGCCGCCATGGGCGTCAACGTCAAGGCCACGAGCGGCCCCATCCTCACCAAGCCCGCCGACCTCGCCGGAATGCTGACCGGCCTCGAACGCGGCGACATCCTCTTCATCGACGAAATCCACCGCATGCAGAAGAGCGTCGAGGAATACCTGTATCCGGCGATGGAGGATTTCGCCATCGACATCGTTCTCGACCAGGGGCCCAACGCCCGTTCCGTGCGCCTGCACCTGCCGCCGTTCACCCTCGTGGGCGCGACGACGCGGAGCGGCCTCCTTTCCGCCCCGATGCGCTCGCGCTTCGGCATCACCAACCGCCTCGACTACTACACCCGCGACGAGCTCGCCCGCATCGTCTCGCGCGCCGCGGGCATCCTCGGCGTCGCCATCGAACCGGCCGGGGCGGACGAAATCGCCTCGCGCTCGCGCGGCACGCCGCGCATCGCCAACAACCTCCTCCGCTGGGTCCGCGACTACGCGCAGATCAAGGCCGGCAACGTCATCACCCGCCGGGTGGCCGACGCGGCGCTGGCGCTCCTCGAAGTGGACCGCTCGGGGCTGGACGAAATGGACAAGCGCATCCTCTCGGCCATCGTCGAAAAGTTCGGCGGCGGGCCCGTCGGCGTCGGGACGCTCGCGATTTCGGTGGGCGAGGAGCCGGGGACGCTCGAAGAGGTGTACGAACCGTATCTCATCCAGCAGGGCTTCCTCGCGCGCACGCCGCAGGGACGGGTCGCGACGGAAGCGGCGTACCGACTGCTGGGCATCCCGGTTCCGAAGCGCGCGGAAGGAGGAAAGGCATGAGCGGCAAGCGGTATCTCGTGACGGGGGCGGCGGGGTTCATCGGGTTTGCGACGGCGCAGGCCCTTCTCGCGCGCGGCGACGAGGTGATTGGCTTCGACAGCGTGAACGACTACTACGACCCCGCCCTGAAGGAGGCGCGGCTCGCGCTCCTGCGCCCGGAGGCGGCGTTCCGCTTCGAAAAGGGCGACCTCGCGGACAGGGGGGCGGTGGAGAAAGCCTTCGCGGCGGGACCGTTCGACGCGGTCATCCACCTCGGCGCGCAGGCCGGCGTGCGGTATTCGCTCGAAAACCCGCACGCCTACGCGGCGAGCAACCTGACCGGCTTCCTCAACATCCTCGAAGCCTGCCGCGCGGCCCAAACGCCGCACCTGGTGTACGCGTCGAGCTCCTCGGTGTACGGCCTGGAAGAGGCGTTCCCGTTTTCGGAACACGCCTGCGCGGGGCATCCGGTGAGCCTGTACGCGGCGACGAAGCGGGCGAACGAGCTGATGGCGCATTCCTACGCGCACCTTTTCCGCATTCCGTGCACGGGATTGCGCTTTTTCACGGTGTACGGCCCGTGGGGGCGGCCGGACATGGCGTATTTCAAGTTCGCCAAGGCGATTTTCGAAGGCCGCCCCATCGACCTCTACAATTACGGCGAAATGGAGCGCGATTTCACGTACGTGGACGACATCGTCAAGGGAATTCTCGCCATCGCGGAGCGCCCCGCCGCCCCGGCGGAAGGGTTCGACCCCGCCAAGCCGGATCCGGCCTTGAGCCCGGCCCCGTGGCGCATCTACAACATCGGCAACCACACGCCGGTGAAACTCCGCCGCTTCGTGGAAATCCTCGAAAACGCCATCGGGAAAAAGGCGGAAACCAACCTGCGCCCGATGCAGCCGGGGGACGTGAAGGCGACCGCGGCGGACGTGGAAGACCTCGCGCGCGACGCGGGCTTCGCGCCGGCGACGCCGCTGGAAGTCGGCATCCCCCGCTTCGTCGCGTGGTACCGCGCGTACTACCGCGTCTGATGGTTGCCGGTTCCGTTGTTGCCGATTCCGTTTCCAATGATTGGCCATTGGTAATTGGCGACTGGCAACATTTGCACACCGGCAACATTTCCGAAGGGGCACGGCGGCACCGCCCCGTCCCCGCCGCCAGCGGGCCGGAAGCCACCGCAAAACAAAGTGCCCCCGGCGCTTGCGTCCAACGCGCGCGCGTTCTAGTATTGCGCTTGGAATCCACCCCTTCCCCGCGAGGACCGCCCCATGAAATCCTTCCGCACCGCCCTTCTCTCCCTCTCCGCCGCGCTGGCCGCCTGCGCCGCTTCCGCGTACACGTCCGTCAACGTGCCCGGCACCCTGTTCGCGGGCGGGGATTGGTCCGCCGACGATGCGTCCCAGCGGCTGGTTGCCATGTCCGGCAATCCCCACGTCTGGACGAACGTCCTCGCGACCAAGGCCGCGAGCGGGCAGATCAAATTCGCCGCGGACGGCTCCTGGGACGTCAACTGGGGCGGGGATGCCCCCGTCACCAACTTCCCCGCGACCGACGTCGGCCCCCTGTCCCGGGGCGGCAACGACATCACCGTCTCCAACCTCGTTTCCGGCGCTTCCCTCGCCGTCGCCTTCGACGACCGGACCGCGACCTTTTCGCTTTTCGAGCCGGTCGAAATCCCCTCGTCCCCCGTCTCGGTCCAGCTGGTCGGCGAATTCAATTCCTGGGGCGACGACGACGCGGGCTTCCTCTCCGACAACGGCGACGGCACCTGGTCGGCCACCGGACTCGACCTCGACCCGCTCGAAACCGCGTACCTCCTGCGCATCGCGACCGCGACCGCCACCAACGATTTCGGCCAGCCGGTTTCCGGCTCCTCGTTCGCCGTCGCGACCAACGCCACCGCTTCCGTCGCGGTTTTCGGCCCCCTCGCTTTCGGCTTGACGGGCGACCGCGGCGGCGAGTTCACCGTCACCTTCGACACCGCCGCGCGCACCCTTTCCTTCGCGCAGACCAAGGTCGCCTCGGGCGACGCGACGGTGGTGCTTTCGGGCAACTTCATCGGGTCGGGCTCCGTCAACATGATCGAGGTCGCGAGCAAGCGCTGGCGCAGCGAGCATTTCCTCACGGCCGACAACACGAACGCCTTCGGGGGCATCCTGACCTTCACCCTCTCGCGCGTGGACGCGGAAGGCACGGTCGAAAAGCGCTGGTCGGCGGCCTCCGCGGCCGTCAGCAACATGCAGGGCAACGCCAACACCACGATTTCCGGCACGCTCGTCACGACCGACGGCGAGGCCGTGCCGCTTTCCGCCCGCACGCCCCCCGGCCGCGACCTGCTTTATTTCAACGAACGCACCGGCGCCTACACCTTCGCCCGCCGCTACAACGCCTCCGAAGCGGTCCTGAAGAACGCCGGGCTGGAATCCGTTTGGACCGACGACAACGGGACCGACCGCCCCTCGGACTGGAGCACGTGGAGCGACGCGCACGCCAACGCCGTCACCGTCTCTTCCGCGGACGGATACCCCGTCCACGCCGGGGAGAAGGCGGTCCTCCTCCGCCGCCTGTTCGGGGACTGGGAAAGCTACGCGGGCCTCTCGCAGGACATCGGCGTGGCGCAGTACGCGGCGAACGGGCTTTCCATTGCCGTTTCGGGCTATTTCCGCCAGCAGGGGAACATCTCCTTCTCCACCGGCGGCATCCTCGTGGAAATGTTCGACTCCTCCGGCAACAACCTCGGGGCCGTGCAGGCGAGCGCCAGCGAGTTTTCCACCGCGTCGTGGACGTACCTCTCCTGCGTGGCGGCGGTTCCCTCGAACGCCGTCACCGCGCACGTCTCCTGCCGACTCGACAACATCTCCTCGTACGGCGGCGGCGGGGTGCTCGTGGACGACCCGGAAGTGAAGCTCGCGGGCACGCAGACGCAGAACTTCAACGCGTGGGGGTCCCTCGCTTCCTTCGCGCGCCGGGAACTGGACTGGTACGCCTCCTCCGCGAAGACCACCAACAACGTTTCGACGGCGGTTTCGGTGTACGGCGACCTCATCATCAGCCAGGTGGTCGAGGGCAGCGACAACAACAAGGCCGTGGAGCTCTACAACGGCACGGCCGCGAGCATCAACCTGAACGGCTACACGCTCGTGCAGTACGACAACGGCGCGACGGAACCCACCGCCGCCATCGCCCTTTCCGGCACCATCCCGAGCAAGGAAGCGTTCGTGGTTTCCCGCCCGGCGAACCACGACCCGGTCACCTGCTCGCCCGCCATCACCGCCCTCGCGGACTTCACGAGCGACAAACTCACCTTCAACGGCGACGACGTGCTGATGCTCAAGAAAGGGACGCAGGTCATCGACGTTTTCGGCACGGTTTCCGCGGACGCGTCCGCTTCGTACTGGGCGGCCATGGCACGCGACGCGACCGCCACCCGCAAGTCTTCCGTCACCAACGCTTCCGCCGCGTTCTCGCTTTCCGAATGGACCTTCTCGGGCACCGATGACGTTTCGGGCCTGGGAAGCCACTCCTTCGACGGCGACCAGGCGCCTTCCGCGTACGTCCCGAGCGGCTACTCGTGCATCTTGAACACCAACGCGTTCCTGAAGACGAGCGAACTGGCCAACGGCGCGGGATCGGCCAGCTTCCACGCCCTCTGCGAGCCGCCCGGCCAGTCGGTGGACGTGATCGTCCAGACCTCCTCCTCGTACGAAGCGGACCTCGACCCGGCGAACGCGACGTGGCGCTCCGTCGCCACCAACACGATCCAACCGGGCAGCGACTGGCAGTTCTTCGCGACGGACATTTCCTCCTCCTCGGCGCTGTTCGTGCGCTTCCTCTCCGCCAACGGCTCTTCGGCGCAGGCGCGCGCGCGGCTCGACGACATCGCCCTCGACGACTACTCCGCCGTCCGGCGCTACCAGTATTTCACCGACTGGAACTACCCGGCGGCCGGCACGTACACCAAGGCGGGCTGGACCCTCGCCAACGGCTCGATTTCCGTCACCAACGGCGAAGGCGGCTCGCGTTGCGCGCTCCTCGCCGACGGCACTTCCTCCCTGACGAGCCCCTTCTTCGAAGGCGGCGTGGGCGACACGACGTTCTTCGCGCGGGTCGATCCCGAATACGGGGAAGCGACGGTCACCCTCAAGATGCTCGTGAGCACCGACCGGGGCGAAACGTGGGAGGACACCGGAAGCCGCGCCACCGTGGGCGCCGCGGCAACGAACCTGACGCTTTTCGCCTACTGCGCGAGCAACTCCGCCGTCCGCATCGCCTGCGAGGACGAAGGAAGCGACGTTCCGGTCTTCCTCGACAGCGTGTACGTCGCCAGCGGCATCCTCCGCCCCTCTCAGGACTTCGAGGAGTGGACCGCCGCCAGCTATGGCGACCACGGCCATCAGGGGTGGATGATGACCGACGGACTCGTCAACGCCACCAACGGCGTGGACGAAAGCCGTTGCGGGAGCATGATCGACACCGTGAGCAAACACGCGACGATCCGCTGCTCGTACCTGCCGGACATCGTCGGCGGCCGCTATTCCGCCCGGCGGGAGAAAAAAACATCGCCGACGAAAAACCACGAAATCCTCGTGCAAGCCTCCGGAAACGGAACGGACTGGACGACCGTCGCCACGCACAACGTGACGAATTTCTCGTACGAAACGTTCTTCTTCCAACTGCCCGCCGACGCGACGTGGCATTTCGTCCGCTTCTTCCACAACGCGGGCTCGGCCCGGACGGACTTCGACGACATTTTGCTCTACCAGCCGGGCGACACCGCGTCGGTTTCGATTTCCGCCGCCCTCTCCCCGGCGTACCTGACGAGCGAAACGACGGCGCTGGTCACCGGCACGGTCATCCCCGAAAACACCGCGGAAATCCTTTCGGTCGAGGGGCTCTGCACCGTCAACGGCGTGGAACAGCCGGCGCTCGCGATGGACAACCCCTCGTTCGGCGACTACGAATCCCAGGGCCGGATCGGTCCGTTCGAAACGGGAACGCGGGTCGCCTACGCGGTGCGCGCCACCTACGCCGGGCACGACGCCGACGGCTCCGGCGCGTACTCCACCAACACGGTCACGAGCGCCTGGAAGACCAACACCATCACCGCGGTCGCGGAAGGGAGCGTGTGGATCAACGAAATCAACGCCGTTTCCGTCACGGACGGGACGTACGTAGACGAATTCGAATTCGACTTCGACACCGGCGACTGGATCGGCGGGGAAATGCACGAATACATCGAGCTGTGCGGCTTGACCAACGTGGACGTCTCCGGCTGGACGGTCGAACTGCGCGCGGGGCGGGCGGGCGACATCATCAAGCTCGGCGGCGACCCGACGTACGCGCGGTACGTGATTCCCGACGGGACGGTCCTCGGGCAGGGCGACACCATTCCCACCGCCGACGGCTCGCACGCCCTCCTCCTGATCGGCGACAAGCAGCTTCTCGAAACGAAACACGGGCTCAAGGTCGCGCTGGACCTCTCCTCCTTCGTCCCCGCCGCCATCAACCCCAACGCGGAGACGGAAGACGACAACATCTTCGCGATGGCCGCGGGCGTCGTCGCCCTGCTCGACGCGGGCGGCAACACCGTCGATGCGGTCGCCTACAACGGGTTCGACTCCACCGGCGTCGCCCCGACCACGAGTTCGCAGAGCAACCTGGGCGACACGGAAAGCATTTCGCTCGGCGGGACCGGCTCGCTCGCCGGCGCCTTCGACTGGGACAAGACCTCCTTGACCCCCGGCGCGGTCAACGCCGCGCAGACGCTCGAAGCGGTCTCGACCAACCTCCTCGCCGCCAACCTCTGGCACACCCCCTCCCTCCGGGTCGTGCCGCGGCAGGCGCAGTACGCCTTCACGATGCGCTCGCCCCTCGGCGCGGCGATGACCGACGCAATCGACGTCACCTTCGGTTGGGACGCGGATTCGTCCGTCTCCCTGCAAGGCGTGCCCATGACGCTCTTCTACCGCTCGACCAACGCCGCGGTGCACGCCTCCGGCGGCTGGCAGTCGGTGGCGATGGCGATGCGCGACTCCTTCGACGACCGCGCGGGCAACCACTACTACGCGGGCACCATCCCGGCGTACGCGTATCCGCGCTGCTCGGAAATCGAGTACTACATCTTCGTCCAGCCGGCGGGAGACCGGTACGGGCCGAGCTGGCTCGGCGCGGACGCGACCGGCGAAGCGTCCACGAACTACACGGCGACGACCGTGCAGGAACACCCGTTCCGCTTCTCCCTCGCCTTCGAAGACCAGGTATATCTCGGCCTGCCGGAGGAGGATGCGTACGGCAACGTCGTCTTCGACATCGGCAACAACGACACGGTCTACCCGATCACGAACTTCCTGGTCCGCTCCGCGCCTTCGATCCTGACCCCGGCGGACGAATGGGCCACCAACGAAATCGCGGCCTTCTTGCTCGACACCGCGGAAGGCACCGGCCACTTCGAGGTCGTCCCCGACCCCGCGCTCGCGGACGGCAACGCCTTCTACCGGCTCGACCTCATCTGGCCGTGAAAACGGCGCGTTCCCCCACCCCGACACCCCAACCCCAAGGAACCCATCATGTGCGGCATTTGCGGATTCAACTGGCGAAACCCGGACCTCGCGGCGAAGATGTCTTCGGTCATCACCCACCGCGGCCCCGACCAGAGCGGCGTCTGGTGCGATGACAACGTCTCGCTCGCGCACCGGCGGCTGAGCATCATCGACTTGAGCGACGACGGCCGCCAGCCGATGTCGAACGAGGACGGCACCCTCCAGGTCGTCTTCAACGGCGAAATCTACAATTTCGCCGAAATCCGCGAAGAACTCGAAAAACACGGCCACCGCTTCAAGTCGAAGGCCGACACCGAAGTCATCCTCCACGGCTACGAGCAGTGGGGCTTCGAGTGCGTCAAGAAGTTCATCGGCATGTTCGCCTTCGCCCTCTGGGACGCGCCGAAAAAGCGCCTCTGGATCGTCCGCGACCGCATCGGCGTCAAGCCGCTTTACTGGTACCACAAGGCCGGCCGCTTCGTGTTCGGAAGCGAAATCAAGTGCATCCTGGAGGACCCCGAAGTCGAGCGGAAGGTGAACCACGCCGCGCTCTACGCGTATCTCGGATTCGAGTTCGTCCCCGCCCCCGACACCGCCTTCGAGGACATCCACGCGATGCCCGCCGGCCACTGGGGCGTCCTCGAAAACGGCAACTTCAAGGTCGAGCGCTACTGGGACATCGGCATGCCCGAAACCTGCCCCGTCCGCTCCGAAGGCGAAATGGTCGAGCGCATCCGTTCCTTGATCGACGACGCCGTCCGCCTCCGCCTCGTCTCCGATGTCCCCCTCGGCGCGTTCCTCTCCGGCGGGCTGGATTCCTCGACCATCGTCGCGATGATGCGCAAGCACAATCCGGGACGCTTGCAGACCTTCACCATCGGGTACGAAGACAAGACCTTCTCCGAAATGGACTACGCCCAACAGGTCGCCGACGTTTTCCAAACCGACCACAAGGTGCTGATCATCGACAAGATGGACCGCGCCAGCCTCGAAAAATCCATCTGGCACCTCGACGAGCCGATGACCGACCTTTCGAGCATCCCGCTCATGTTCATCTGCCAAAAGGCCAAGCAATACGTCACCGTCTGCCTCTCCGGCGAAGGCGGCGACGAGGTGTTCGTCGGCTACGACCGCTTCAAGGCCGCGAAAATCGCCTCGTTCTTCAACGCCCTGCCGGACTGGTTCCGCCGCGGCGTCGTCGGCCGCTTCGCCGAATCCCTCGCCGACCGGCCGCAGAAGAAAGGCGCGGTCAACATGTTCAAGCGCTTCGTGGAAGGCGCGCTTTTGCCGGAAGAGGCGATGCACCTGCGCTGGCAGTACTTCATGAACAAGGAGTTCGAGCGCAACCTCTTCGCCCCCGGCTACAAGGCGCTCGTCGGCCCCTTCGACCCGTTCCGCCGCGTCCGCGAGCACGCCGCCAATTGCGCGAGCCGCGACGTTGTCAACCGCGAGGCCTACCTCGACACCCGCTTCATGATGACCGACTCGGTCCTGATGAAGGCCGACAAGATGTCGATGGCCTCGTCCCTCGAAATCCGCGTGCCGCTCCTCGACCACCGCCTGGTCGAATACATGGGCACCGTCCCGGGCAGCTGGAAGCTCAAGGGCCTCACCACCAAGTACATCTTCCGCAAGGCGCTCGACGGAATCCTCCCGAAGAACATCGTCTGGCGCGGCAAGCAGGGCTATTCGCTGCCGGTGAAGAACCTCCTCCGGACGCAGCTGAAGGACTACATGATCGAACTCCTCCACGAGGAGCCGCTTGTCAAGGAAGATTTCGACGCGGCCTACATCGACCGGTTGATCGACGAGCACCTTTCGATGAAGCAGAACCACAACCACGTGCTCTGGGGGCTCATGAACATCGCCATCTGGCACCGCCGATTCTTCACCTCCGAAGCGCCGGCCCTGCCCAAGTACGAAGTCCCCGCGCCCGCCGCGGACAACGGGAAAGCCTGACGCGATGGAGCCCCCCGTCCGCCCGCACCCGCACCAGGACGCCTGGGACGCGCAGGAAGGGGGACTCCCCGCCCTCGTGCGCGCGTGGGACGCCCTGCGCGCCGTCCCGAGCCTCTACCGCGCCGCGGCGAGCCTCGTCATCGCCGCGCTCGCGGTTTTCCTCGCCCTCCGCTTCGCCCAGGATTTCCTTTCGCGCGACTGGGCCGAAAAGGACCTCGCGGCCAAGACCCGCGCGGCGGCGGCAGCCGCGGCGGCAACCGGCACGGCGGCGGAAGCGCGCGCGGAGGGCGTTGCGTGGCTCCCCTCCCCCGCGCAACGGGAGCGCTTCTGGAAGACCTTGGTCGACACCGGAGAGGGGAACAACGCCTTTTCCCTTCTCGCCCGCGCGGCACGCAATCCCGCCACCGGCCGGACCGCCGCGGGGATGGCGCTTGCGACCGGCGCGCCGGACGCGGCGGAGACGTACGCGGACCTCGCGGCCCGGGCGATCGCCCGGGGGGACCTGCCCGCGGCCCTCAAGCTTTCGCGCATCGCCTGTTCGTTCCGGCCCGCGCCGGACGGCGCGTGGTACAACCGGGCCCTGGCGCTCCACCGCATCGGCCGGAACGCGGAAGCGGCAACGGTGCTCGTGCAGGTGATGGCGCGCCATCCGGAGGACGGCGGCGCGCGGCGCCTTCTCGCGCGCATCCTTCTTGAAAAGCAGCGCGGCGACATCGCCTTTTCGCTCCTGGCGGCCGCCGCCGCGGAATCGACGGAAGAGGAGCCCTTCGCGCTGGAAGCGGCCTGCCTCGCCGCGGAAGCGGGCGACGGGAAAGAAGCGGTGCGGCTCTTCCGCCTTGCGGCGGAGAAGTGTTCGTTGCAGGCGACGACGAGGACGTGGCAACGGCCGGAATTCGCGTGGGTCCGGCAGAGCGAAGAAGGGGAAAGCGTTTCGGCGGTACTGGCTTCGCGCGCCCGCGAAGCCCTCCGCGCCGCGGGCGCCCTCCCGGACGACGCCCCCCTCCCCCGCCGCCTCCGCCCTTGAACGGGCATTGATGGGGGAGAAAGAGCCTCGCGCGAAGCGTCCGGGAAGGCCGGGCTTTGTCCCGTTTGCGGGAAAAGGCCTCACGCAACGTGCGCCAAGGACGCGAAGTTTTCGGAGGTGCGGCATCTTGCCGCGCTGTTGCGGCCGTTGGTAACGCCGAGCCGCGTCCCAACGCTGGCGCGGGAGGGATGGCCGCCGGGCAAATGCAAATGTTTCGAAGGCCATCGAAAGCCATCGAGGGCCGTCGAAAGCCATCGAATTTGACGGGCGGGGTTTCCAAAGGTGACGCCTTGCCGGGAACCCAACGCTTGCGCGGGAGGGATGGCCGCCACGCTTGCGTCGGATGTCTTCGGTTGACCGGCAAACCGGAAGACCGGGTTGTGACAAATGAATTCCCGAAGGGAAAAGCACGCGCTTGCCATTCCCTTTGGGAACCCCGCGAGGCAATCCGGTCTTCCAGTCAACCGGTCTGCCGGAATCCCGCTACCGTCCGGGGGCACCCTGCCCGCCGGAATCCCCCCGCCAGGGCACCCGCCCCGGCAAGGCGTCGGCCCCGCATGCCCACGAATGGAGGCGCGGGTCCTCCCGTTTTCCTTCTCGCGCGGCGTGCGGATTTCCCGTAAGGTGGCGCGCCGAAAGGTTTTCCCCCGACCATGAACAACACCTGGACCATCGTCACCGGCGCCGCCGGTTTCATCGGAAGCAACATCGTCCGCGCCCTCAACGCGCGCGGCGAAACCGACCTGCTCCTGGTCGACGACCTTGGGATGGACGAGCGCTGGAAGAACCTGACGGGCCTGCGCTGCGACGAAATCTGGCCGGTCGCGCGCTTCCGCGAGGCCCTGCGCGCCGGCTCCCTCCCGCGGCGCGTCGGCACCGTCTACCACATGGGCGCGTGCTCCGCGACGACGGAGACGGACGCGAGCTACCTCCTCGACAACAACTACGAGTGCAGCAAGGAGCTCGCCCGCTACTGCCTCGCGCACGACGCGCGCTTCGTGTACGCCTCTTCCGCCGCGACCTACGGCGACGGCTCCGCCGGATACGACGACTCGCTTTCCGCCTCGGGGGGACTCAAGCCCCTCAACATGTACGGCATGAGCAAGTGGCTCTTCGACGAGTGGGCCATCCACGCCGGGTGCATCGACCGGTTCGCGGGCTTCAAGTTCTTCAACGTGTACGGCCCCGGCGAGGCGCACAAGGGCGACATGCGATCGGTCGTCCACAAGGCCTTCGGGCAGATCCGCCGCGAAGGGCGCATTTCCCTTTTCAGGAGCTACCGCGCCGATTACGCCGACGGCGAACAGAAGCGCGATTTCGTGTACGTCAAGGACGTCGTGGACGTGTGCCTCTTCTTCGGCGAGGAAAACCGCGAGGCGGGCGGCCTCTTCAACGTGGGGACGGGCAAGGCGCGCAGCTGGCTCGACCTCGCCCGCGCGGTGTTCGCGGCGCTGGAAATCCCCGAGCAGATCGAGTTCATCGAGATGCCCGAGTCCCTGCGGCCGAAATACCAGTACTTCACCGAAGCCGACGTCTCCCGCCTGCGCGCCGCCGGGTACGGGGCGCCGTTCACCTCCCTCGAAGACGGCGTCGCCGACTACGTGCGCAACCACCTGCTCCAGGAGTGAACCCCATGGCCACCGCGTTCGACTACCTCCGCCGCCCCCCCGTCAAGACCGTCCGCGCCGGCGGCGTCGCCTTCGGCGGCCGCAATCCGCTCGCGCTCATCGCCGGCCCCTGCGTCATCGAATCGCGCGACATGGCGCTGGAACTCGCGGGGAAGCTCGTTGCCCTCGCGAAGAAACGGAAAATCCCGTTCGTCTTCAAGGCGTCGTACGACAAGGCCAACCGCAGCAGCGTCGACGCCTTCCGCGGCCCCGGCCTCGCCAAGGGGCTCGAAATTTTGGCCGGAATCAAGGAAAAGTTCGGCATCGGCATCCTGACCGACGTCCACCGCCCCGAGGATGCCGCCCCCGCGGCGGAAGTCGCCGACATCCTCCAGTTGCCCGCGTTCCTCTGCCGCCAGACGGATCTGGTCCTCGCGCTCGCGGAGACGGGCAGGGTCGTCAACATCAAGAAGGGGCAGTTCCTCTCGCCCTGGGACGTCCGCCACGTCATCGCCAAGGTGGAAAGCACGGGCAACAAGCGGATTTTGCTCACCGAACGCGGCGCGAGCTTCGGCTACGGGGCGCTCGTCGCGGACATGCGTTCGCTCGCGTGGATGCGGGAAACCGGGTACCCGGTGGTGTTCGACGCGACCCATTCCGTGCAGGTGCCCGGCGGCCGGGAAGGCGGCACGGGCGGCGACGGGAAGTTCGCGCCGGTGCTTTCGCGCGCCGCGGTCGCGACGGGCTGCTGCGACGGGCTCTTCTGGGAAACCCACCTGGACCCGGCGCAAGCCCTTTCCGACAAGGACAACGCCCTCCCCTTCGGCGCCGTGGACAGGCTCTTCGCCCAGTGCCGCGGCATCTTCGGCGCCGTCCGCTGATCCCGGCCGGCCCCGCCGCGGGCTTTTCCGCTTTTGCCAAACATTGGCAAAATCAAGGGAAATTTGCCAAACATTGGCAAAACCGCCGGGCACGCGGTGAGCGTGCGAGGGGGCGGAAGGTTTCCGCTTTTGGGGGGAAGGAAGCGCCCGCGGGAAGGGCGAGAGCCAAGACATGGCCGCGGAGGGGATAGAAGCGGACGGCCCATTTTTTCCCGCCGAGCGAAGCCGCCGCGGTCTCCCCGTCCAAGCGGACGGCGAAGGATTCCATGCCTCCGGCCAATCCTTCGCCCGTCGCCTTGAGAACCGCTTCCTTCGCGGAAAAAATCCGGCTCCGGGCCGCCGTTTTTGCTTTTCCGCTTGACAAACGCGCGATTTGCGCAAGTTCGTCCGGGTGGAAGAACCGTTGCGCGACATCTTCCGTCACGCGGCCCGCCTTTTCCACGTCCACGCCGACGGCCATCCCCTCCCCCGCCACCGCGGAGACGGCCCATTCCCCCGCGTGCGACCAGTTGACGCCCAGGGCGGGCGCCTCGGCGAGATAGGGCTTGCCGCCCGGCCGCGCCGCGATGGCGAGCGGCCGCGGCACGGCGGCGCCG
>JAFSUH010000185.1 GCA_017445365.1 Kiritimatiellia bacterium
CGGCGTCCCCGCAGGGGCCGAAGCCGTCGATGTTCCTCGTAGGCGTCGCGAAGGCCGGGACCGTGGACCACAACCCGGTCCGCACCTTCTCCGGCCGCGTCCTCTCCCCCGAGACCGTCGCCATCGTCCCGCAGGTCGCCGGCGAAGTGAAGAAGGTCGCCTTCCAGGAGGGCGACACGGTGAAGAAGGGCAAGCTCCTCTACGTCATCGACGACGTGCAGTACAAGGCCGCCGAAGCCGCCGCCGAATCCGCCGTCGCGCAGGCGAAAGCCTCCCTCGACTACGCGCAAAAGACCTTCGACCGGACGAAGACCCTCTTCGAAAAGAACGCCGCGAGCGTGGACGCGATGGACAACGCGGCGAGCGCCCTCGCCGTGGCGCAGGCCAACCTCGCCAGCGCCGAAGCGAACCTCGCGCGCGCCAGCGATTCCCTCGCCCACTGCCGGATAACCGCTCCCGTGGACGGGAAGATCGGCGTCAACGCGGCGAGCGTCGGAAACTACATTTCGACGGCCTCGGGGGCGCTCGCGACCATCGTCCGCCAGGACCCGGTCCGCGTCGCCTTCGCGCCGGGTTCGCGCGACTACCTCGCGGTTTTCGGCGGCGAAAAGGGGCTCAAGGACCTCTTCGAGGTACGCCTGCGCCTCGCGGACGGCACGGCCTACGACGCGGATGGCGAAGTGGAATTCGTCGGAAACGCGGTCAACGCTTCGACGGACACGATGCCGGTGTACGCGTGCTTCGCGAACCCCGGCGGCCTCCTCGTCCCCGGTGCCACGGTGAAGGTGGAAGTGCAGGCGAAGACGCCCGCGCGCTACGTGGCGGTGCCGCTCACGGCGGTGCAGCGCGACGGCGACCAGGCGTTCGTCTGGATGGTGGGCGACAACAACCTGCCCGTGCGCCGCGACATCGAAGCCGGTCCGGCCACCGCCAGCTACCAGACGGTCCTTTCCGGTCTGGAAGAGGGCGAAAGCGTCATCGTCCGCGGCACGCACAAGGTCATCCCGAACGTCCCGGTCGAGCCCGTGGAGCTGTAAAGGGTAAAACTCCCGATGCCCGGCAAGCCTTCCAACCCCGGCATGAACGCCGACCGCGATCCGCTTTCTCCTGACTACGGCCGATGGGTGGGCGAACTCAAAAACCGCTACCGCGCCGCCCAGATCAAGGCGGCGGTCGCCGTGAACCGCGAACTGCTGCGTTTCTACTGGGACCTCGGGCGGGACATCGTGCTCCGGTTCGAGCGGGAAGCCGGCTACGGGACGGGCTTTTTCGACCGCCTTTCGGCGGACCTGTCGCGGGCGATTCCCGAAGCGCGGGGCTTTTCGCCGGTGAACCTGCGCTATTGCCGCCGCTTCTGGCGGCTCTACGCGGGGGCGGAAAACCTTCCGCAACCCGTGGAAGAATCGGCCGCCGGAAATCTTCAACAACTTGTTGAAGAATTGTCCCTCGTCCCGTGGGGGCACCACGTGCGCATCATCGACCGCTGCGACGGTGACCGCGAGCGGGCGCTCTTCTACGTCCGCAAGACGCTGGCGAACAACTGGAGCCGGAACGTCCTCCTGCACTTCCTCGAAACGGACCTCTACGCCCGCGAGGGAAAGGCCCTCACGAACTTCCCCGCCACGCTCCCCGCGCCGCAATCCGACCTCGCCCGCGAAACCCTGAAAGACCCCTACAAAATCGACTTCGGCGACATTGCCGAAGAGACGACCGAGCGCGACCTCGAAAACGCCCTCGTCGCGCATGTCGCGGAATTCCTCGTGGAGCTGGGGGCGGGCTTCGCCTACGTCGGGCGGCAGGTCCGCGTGAAAGTGGGTGAAGAAGAATTCCGCCTCGACCTCCTCTTCTACCACCTCAAACTGCGTTGCTACGTCGTCGTCGAACTCAAGGCCGGGAAATTCCGTCCCGAACACCTCGGCCAGCTTGGCTTCTACCTGACCGCCGTGGACGAACAGATCAAGGACGGCCGCGACGGGCCGACCATCGGCCTGCTCCTGTGCCGCACCAAGGACCGGATCGTCGCCGAATACGCCCTGCGGGGCGAAACCCGCCCCATGGGCGTTTCGGAATACCAAATCGCCACGTCGGTTCCCGAAAACCTGCGCGGCTCCCTGCCCAGCATCGCCGAACTCGAAGCCGGTCTCGCCTGCGGGGAAAACCCGACGGGCACGGCGCTCCCCTCTTCCACCTCCGCCGCACCGCCGGAAGGAGGCGCGGAATGAACCCGACCGGAAAAGCGGGAATCGGGATGGAATCCTATTGCACATTCCCACATTCAAGAACACTTTTTCACACTTCTAGAAAGTGCAAGAAAGTGTTTTTGGCTGAAAAGGGAAGGACGGAGGAGCCGCCCCCATGACCGCCCTTCTCCAGAAATCGTTCCGCATTCCCGCCTCTTCCACGCGGCAAGATGCCGCATCCCCCAAGGGGAGGCGCGGAATGAGGGCCGTTTTCCAATTTTGCCAAACATTGGCAAATTTCGTCCGTTTTTGCCAAACATTGGCAAAATGCGCCCCGTGCCGCCCGGGACTTGCAACCCGCCATGCAAAGGAACCCGTGAAAGCCCGCTTTTCCATTCTCCTTTCCCTCGTCTTGTCCGCCACCGCGTTTGCCGCTCCCATCCCGCCCGGCACGCCCTGCACCCTTCACGAAATCCGCGGCCATGCCGCCCTCGAACGCGCTGCTGCCCGAATCGGCATTCTCCAATTCCAATTCCAATTTCCCGACGAAGAAGCCACCGTCCTCGATTTTCTCCGCAACCACGATGTCGTGGATACCACCGTCAACTTCCACCTAACCGGCTCGCAACCGAAAGCCCACTTTCTCGCCCTTTCCCCCGCCGACCGCCAAGCCTTCCTCGACCTCCTCTCCGCCGAATCCAGGACCCGCGAACCCGACACCCCCGAAGGCTTCCAAGTTTTCGTTCCTCCCTCCACCGCTTTCCGCTACCACATCGCCGCCGTCGACGGCAAAACCGCCTTCGCCAAAGACCCGGACGCCCTCCGCGCCGCCCTCGACCTTTATCCCTCCCTCCCCGACCGCCTTCCCGCCGATGGCGACATCGCTTTTCAATTCGGCGGCGAAGAGGTCATGCGCACGTCATTTCTTTCCCCCTCCCTTACCGCCGAAATCCAAGGCAACGTCGACACCCTCGCCGTCGGCTTTGGCACCGACGCCGACAGCCTCGCCCTCCACGCCATCCTCGCCCCCCGCACCACCTCCCAATTAGCAGCCCACCTCCGCTCCTGCGGCCCCATCCCCCCCTCCACCGCCTGCGTAAACCTCCCCGGTGCCATCGCATTCTTCGCCGAAGGCCCGGCCCCCACACCATTTTCCTCCTCTTTTGGGACTCAAGAATCCGCGTTCTTGTCCGCCTTGGCCCGCCGCACCGGCAACCAACCCTTCTCCGCGGCCTTCCATCCCCCCGCCACCCCCGGCGCCTTTCCCCGCATTCTCGGTTTCCAGGGCCTCAACGACCTCCACACGGCCCGCTCCGCCCTCCACTCCCTCTTCGCCCGCCACTCCGACGCTTTTGCCCTCGTCTCCTCCCCCTCCCACCGCGGCATTCCCGTCGATACCCTTTACGCCTCCGATCCCGACGCCATTGCCGATTTCTTGGAGACCCATTTGGGGCACAATCGGCACAACCCCGAAGCCCGCGCCTTGATTCTCCGGAGTTTCGCCACCGGCCGCCGCGGGCTTTCCTTCGCCTGGCTGCCCGAAGGACTCCTCTTCTCCCTCAACGATGCCGGCGACACCCTCCTCCACTCCGCCATCGACGCCGCCCTCGACGGCACCGCCACGCCTTTCGAACAAACCCCCGCCTTCCCCGAGCCCGACGGCCCCGCCCACGTCCTGGCCCGCCTCGACCTTCCGACCATCGCGCCTTTTCTTCCTTCTCCCTTCGATTCCCTCTGCCGCCAAGTTCCCGCTTCCTGCCCCGTCGACCTCTTCGCTTGCGTCGCTCCCGACGGCTCTCTCGTCATCCGCCTCCGTGCGCCCCTCTCCCTCCCCCAAGCCTTCGCCCATTCAAAAAACCAGGGGACACGAAAGTACGGCCCCGTAAAATGACCGCCCTCCTCCAAAAATCGTTCCGCATTCCCGCCTCTTACACGCGGCAGGATGCCGCATCCCCCAAGGGGAGGCGCGGAATGAACCCGACCGGAAAAGCGGGAATCGGGATGGAATCCTATTGCACATTTCCACATTCAAGAACACTTTTTCACACTTCTAGAAAGTGCAAGAAAGTGTTTTTGGCTGAAAAGGGAAGGACGGAGGAGCCGCCCCCATGACCGCCCTCTTCCAAAAATCGTTCCGCATTCCCGCCTCTTCCACGCGGCAGGATGCCGCATCCCCCAGAGGAGGGCGGCGGGGAGTTTTTTCAAGCGGTGGAAAACTTGCCGCGGGCTTTGCCTTGTGTTTGGTCTTCCTGGCGGCGCTCCCGGCGCGCGCATGGGTGCCCGATCCCGGCGAGGAGGTGACCGGGCGGGTGGGCCCCTTCGACCGGACCTGGCGCGCAGTGGAAAAGGAGGAGGGGAACGCGATTCTCGAACTGCTCCGCGACCCCAACTCGTTCGAGGAGCCGCGCCCGAAGCCCGAAGACGGGCCCGTCGGATGCATCGCGCCGCCCACGCTTTCGCTCACCTTGGTGGCTCCGGAACGCGACAGGGCCCGCTACATCGATTTTTGGCGCCACGCGGATTGCGACACGGACAAGCCATGTCTCAAGGTGTCTCTTCCCGGCTCCGGGCAACGGCGCGTTCTCGGCGAACCGGCGCGCAAGCTGCTGGCAATGTTCGAGGCGTGGGAAGCGGCCGACCGCAAAGCCTTCCTCGCCGAGCCGCTGCCGCGCCGCTACGTGCTCGAGTCGAATCGGCATGACGGCGGAACTCTCTCCGGCGTCGCCCGCCTGTTCTACGGCGACGGCAACAAATGGCCGCTCATCCGGGAAGCGAACAAAGCGGCGGTTCCGAACCCGGACTACCCCAAGTCCGGCACGGTCCTCGTGATTCCGGCTCTCCCGGAGGGAGGCGCGGAATGAGGGGCGTTTCCCCGATTTGCCAAACATTGGCAAATTGCATGCGTTTTTGCCAAACATTGGCAAATTGCGCGGTACTGGCACTTTGTTCGGCGGCTCCGGCGGCATTCGCCCAAGACCCGGCGGATGAACTCGTGCTGGGGGAAGAGGATTTGGCGGAACGGGCGGAAATCGCCCGGAACCTGTTCCGACGCATCACGCCGGGGGACGAACCGTTTGTGCAGGATGTCGGGACGTGGTCCGCGCTTTGGGAGGCATTCGGCGCAAACTGGAATGCCGCCGCGGCCGGGCGCGAATACGGGGCTTGGGTGGTGCCGGTTTCGGTGGAGCGGGAAAACGGCGCAACCGTGATCCGCGATGCCGACGGCACGGAACTATGGCGGGGGACGACCGACTTCGCGAAGGAAGAATCGGCAAGCGTCACGTTGACCGGCGGCTTGGTGGACGAAGAGGATTGGGACGGATACGAGGCCGTGCGGGATTTTGCCGAACGGGGAGGGTCCCGTTTGCCGGAATCGGGAAGGACGGACGCGACAAGCGCGTCCCTCCCCCGCGGGGCGGGGACAACCAACGGGCTCCGCTTCACATCGGTTGCCGTGGATGCGAACGGGACGGTGGAAGTCTCGCTTGCGTGGGAAGAGGACGGGGATGTCGATGTCTTCGCGTATCTGATTCCGGGAACCCCCAGCAACAACGTGGTGACATGGACGAACGACGAGAACCAGGTGGTCACCACGACGAACACGGTTTGGACAATGGCGGGGCCGAACCTCTCGGGGTTCGGCAACGATTGGGAATGGCGGGGAACGGCAAGCGTAAGCAACGGAGTGGGCGTTTTCACGGATGCCGGTGCGGTTGCAAATCCCATCATCATGGGCTTCTACGCCGCCGCGGAAGCGAATGACACCGACGGCGACGGTTGGAACGACGGATGGGAGCGGTTCGTCTGGCACACGGATCCGGCCATGCCGAACATCCTCCCTCCCGATCCTTCCACCCCGAATCCGACAACGAACAACGTGTTTTGGATTGTCACGACGACGAACGAATACCGTCAACGGTATGGGATGGGCAACTGCCCGTCGAACGCCCCGGCACAACAAGTGGACACCAAGAACGTCATTGGTGCTCGTCCGACAACCAACAGCATGGTGTCGGACGTGAAAATCAGCGGGCCCGTCGACGATGCCATCAAGGTTGACGGGAATGCGGTGGATTGGATACGCGGGCCGCAATCATTCACCAACCGTTGCATCACCAATGAAATCTCGGACTTGCAAAGTGGGGAATTCGCGCTTCAATTGTGGGATTGGCCCGCCGCCGACTACGCGGGACCGAACGAGGCGCGCTTCGGCGACCGGTACGGGAATCCGTTCCGTGTCGAGTGGACGTGGAAAGTACCCGTCTGGGTGACAATCGAAGGAGCTTGGTCCGAACAAATTCCGGGAAGCAAATGCAATTCCTTGCTTGCACAAAACCCGATGTACATGGCAACGCGTTCCAACGACATGGGGTACGTGTCGGTGGCGGCTTCCGTCCAGCCGGCGGATGCCGTCGGCATGGCCATGGTCGGTGTCATGCACGGGATGGATGTCTTGAGCAGCGCCTGCATCCAAGAACCAAAAACTTTGCTGGAATTCGCTCCTGTCGGCGGGCGGGAGTTGTATTCCGTGGTGGGAGGATTCGACATGGATGGCGATGGTATCCTGCAAGCGACGGAGGTGTCCGTGGTGTGTCCCAATCGCTTGGTCCTTTTGCGTCAATTGGATTACGTAAAGTCACGCAGGAACTTGCGCTTCGGGGCTGGAATCACTTGGGGAGTGGCATCCCGGTTGCTCGACGCTTTTCTCGATGGCACCATTCCGTCCGACGCCCTTTCCTCCGTTACCACGCTTGATTCAGAACATTTGACGCACCCGCTTGGGGCCTCTTGGAATGGCAATTGCACTGCGTCCGCATCATTGTATCTCTACCCTGACGGGACGGATGTCGCCGATGACGTTGCGGAGGATGCCAATCTGGCGGCAACCGTAACCAACAGTCTTGCCGACCATTCGAACGATGTGGCCGCTTGGTTTGCCGCCAACATGGACGAGACCCACGTTTTTGGTCCGTGGAATTGGTCTTCCAACGGACTTGAATTCGCCGGGGCGGGATTGCGATACGCTTTCGGACACGTCAATGCAACGGGAACGGTTTCGGCGACTGTCCGGCGAAGCGATTTGAAGGCCACCCGTATCGTCTATGATGGCAATTTCGTGGATATCTACGATTTTTCCTATACCGGGCCTTTTCCATCCGTATATGGCGCCACGGTCCAGGCGGGCTTCCCCACGTTGGGAACGGCCGGACGCGTCTTCAAGGTCGGCGTCGAGTTTTCCCGGGATGCGACGACGATTGATTTCCGGTTCACCCCCGATTGAAAGGACAATGACATGAAACGGTTTTTCATTTTCGCGATGACGGGATGGATGGCGGCAACTGCCAGTGCCGCGTGCGATGAAAACGCGGTTTTGCGCGAGTGGACGGAATTGGCGCAATCCGGCGGATTCGGCGAAATGTTGGCCTTTTTTGCGGAGAAATCCCTCCCGGAATGGCCCGCCGTGCACTCGGCGGAGTTCCCCGATGAGGAAAAGACGGCTCCTTTGGATGCGGAATACAGGCAAGTGGCGCTCCGGCTCGTGCGGGGACTGGACGCATTCGAGGCGGAGATGAGGGGGGAACCGGAAACGGAATTCCTGGCTCATGCCGGAACCTTGCTGGACATGCGGGATGGCCTCGCCCGGCATTGTGGGTACGTGAACCTGTTGCTTGCCGACGCCATCAACCGGTGCGTGTATGTCAATCTTGCCGCGAGATTGGTCCGCGGAACGGGTGTGCCGGAAGGCTTCCTGACCGTGCAGGAGCATTTGGCCCGCTTCCGTCCTGACACGGAAGAGTTGGCCGAAATGGCAGTGGCGGAATTGAATCGGTCGGAAATGCCGGACGGGCTTGCAAACGCCTCCACCGACTGGGAACGGCTTTCCGCCCTGTGGGAACTCCTGGAACCGGGGGTTCCCGTCGGATGGCCGGGAACGACTTCGGCCGTGGATGCCGTTTCCCTGCTGGACGCCCAAGGGTTGCTGGCCTTGTTGGCACGTTTGGTCGGTTCGGACACGTTCATCCATGCGCATCTGCCTTCGCTCGTCCTTTATCGGCAAGCCGCCTTGAATCCGCCTGTGCATGCAACTTACCAGGAAATCAAGGGTGTCTTGGGCAAAGATGCCCTTGCCCCCGAATCGATGGGGAACAAAGCCTACGGCATCCGGCGCGCGGCTTCCGCGGCCAGCGAACTTCTTTCCAATGTCGAATCGGGACAAATTTGGAATCGTCTCCTTTTTTCGGAGAGGAAAGAGTCCGTGGACAAACCGATGGATCCCGCGGCGGACGGCGCGCCGGAAGGAGGCGCGGAATGAGGGCCGTTTTCCCGATTTGCCAATGTTTGGCAAAATCAAACCGTTTTTGCCAAGCATTGGCAAAATGCGCGGTACTGGCGCTTTTTCCGGTGGCTCCGGCGGCATTCGCCCAAGACCCGGCGGATGGACTCGTGCTGGGCGAAGAGGATTTGGCGGAACGGGCGGAAATCGCCCGGAACCTGTTCCGCCGCATCACACCGGGAAACGACCCGTTCGTGCAGGATGCCGGGACATGGCCCGCGCTTTGGGAGGCATTCGGCGCGAACTGGGCCGCCGCCGCGGCCGGGCGCGGGTACGGGGCTTGGGTGGTGCCGGTTTCGGTGTCGCAGGAGAACGGCGCC
>JAFSUH010000186.1 GCA_017445365.1 Kiritimatiellia bacterium
ACGGGGTCTGTCCCCTTAACGGATTCGCCTGAATCGCCAAAAATTCCCTGATTTTTCGCTGAAATCTTCTTTTCGCACCCTTTCTTCCGTCCGTTCGTTATTCCTCCCCGGCCGCGTGGAACGGAATTCCCCTTTTTCAATGTCTGCCGGAGGCGGCTTTCCATGGGTTTCAATGTTTCATTTTGCCCTGTTGCGCGGAGGATTTGTATCCACGGGGTCAATCTACGGAATCCGTTCCCATGATACCCCCGCCGAAACGTCCTGAATTCCTCTGATTCCCGGCGACCCCGTCTCCGAAAGCCCCACAAATCCTGTCCATCCTGTAAATCCTGTCGGAAAAACTCTCTGTGTCTCCTGCGTCTCTGCGGGAAACTTTTCTTTGTGGCTTCTGACTCTTTTTCAATGTCCGCGAAGCGGGTTTCAATGGGTTTCCATGTTTCGTTTGGTTTCCGTTGCGTGGGGGACACGAAAGAGCATTTTGCCAAACATTGGCAAAAAAAGCCTGGATTTGCCGAACATTGGCAAATCCAACCACCGCGCGCGGGAAACATTTTGCCAATCCTTGGCACAATCGCGTGAAATTTGCCAAGGATTGGCAAAACACCCGGCGGGCGCCGTCAATCGATTCCGTCCATCCAGGGGGATTCGGGGAATTTCCGGCGGAGGGCCCGCGGAAAGACGTAGGCCTCCAGCCAGCGGTTTTCCACGTCCTCGAACGATTCCGGCGGCCGCTCGCGCAGGGCGCGTTTCCACCGCTCCGCCGGTTCCGTCAGGAGGAAGACCGCGCCCGGATAGGGCTCCGCGAGCGGCAGAAACGCGATGCCCGTGCGGCTACGGCGGTCGGTGGGTTCGCCCGCGGGAAAGGCCGGATCGCCCGCGAAGCCGCCCGGCGTGTTTTTCCCGGTGGCGGGCAGCAGGGGGCGGACGACGCACGGGACCGCCCCGACGGCGTCGGGAAGCGCGTCGCGCGGGGTTTCGGGCGGGTAGACCATGAGCAACGCGCAGTCGGCGGGGTCGGGGCCGCGGCCGGGAAGGCCGACGCGGATGCGGTCGTCGTAGAGCTGGAGAAACGCACCCGGCGAAGGCCGCTCTTCGGGAAGCAGGAACAGGTCGGGCAGGTAGAGGAGGATGTCCTTGCCCACCGGGACGGAACGGGGCACGTGGGGCGCGGGCGCGGCGGCTTCCGGCGGTTCGACGGCTTGCGGCGATGTGGCGACTTTCTCTGGTTCGGCAATTTCCGGCGTGGTTGGCGCTGGCGGTTCGGCCGCGGTGGACGGTGCGGGCGCTTCGGGCGGCACCTCTTCCGGCGCGGAGGGTGCTTCGACTGGCGCGGGCGGGGCTTCCGGTCCGGGTTGCGGCGGCGGAGCGTCGGAAACGCGCCCGAACCGGGGAAGCAACAGGGCAAGCGGAAGGAGAACGAGCGGGAAAAGCCACGCGAGCCACCGCCACCGCGGCGGCGCCCGCAACGCGCGCAATTCCTTCAAAAACGCGGCGGCGGTTTGCGGGCGGCGCGCGGGGTCGGGGTCGGTGGTGCGGCGGAGGAGAGCCAGGAAGCGCGCGTACAGCGGGTGGTCGGTGTCGGCTTCCTCGACGGGGGCGTATCCCGTTTCGGCGGCGGGGCGCCCGGTGGCGGCTTCGGAAAGGAGGATGCCCAGCGAAAAGAGGTCCGCGGGGAAGCGGCCGTGCTGCTCGTCCGGGACGTAGCCGGGGGTGCCCACGAGGGAGGCGGCCTCGCGCGTGTCCGCCAAAAGGCCGAAATCGGCCAGCACGGGGCGGCCCGAGACGAAGAGGACGTTCGCGGGCTTGAGGTCGCGGTGGACGAGGCAGTGCCGCTGGAGGAAATCGAGCGCGGAGGCGAGCGCTTCCGCGAGCGCGAGGCATTCGCGCAAGGGGAGGGCGCGGCGGGCGAGAATGTCGCTTGCGAGGGTGCGCGGGCGGTACTGCGCGGGGTCGCGCTCCCAACCGGGCCGCAGGGAATCGGCGAGCGGCATGGCATAGGCGAACGCGCCGCCGCCGGGGCTTTCGCGCAGGTCGAGGACGGGGAGCAGCGCGGGGTGGAGCGGTTCGCCCGGGGGGGAGGCGGGATCGGAGAGCGAGAGCAGCAGGCGGATGGCGTGGCGTTCCCGCCCGGCGGCGGCTTCGCGTCCGGGGACGGGTTCGACGGATTTGACCGCGCGCCACGCGCCGCCGGGGAAGCGCGCGAGCCACACCGCGCCGTACGCGCCCTCCCCGATCGGGGCGGTGAACGCCGCCTCGGAAAAGAGGGCGGCGGGCGCGGGGGGAATGTCTGAGGGCGGATGCATGGGAGGGGTTGGTCAGCCGTTTAACGTGACCGTTTTCCGAAAAACATGAAAATCGGTCACGTTTCTCCGGGCGGCGACGGCGGCGGGATGGCGGGCGGCGAGTCGAGTTCCGTCCGGATTTCGCGGAGGATGTCCCGGTAGAGGGGTGTCACGCGGTGTTTCGCCTGGTAAACGGCGTCGCGGCTCGCGCCGTAGGTCCGCATGACTCTCGCGACGGGCCATTCCGCGATGGCGGCGGCGTGGAAAAGCTCGAACTGGCGGCGCGAAACCCGCCCGCGAAGCCGTTCGAGCGCGCGCTGGCGGAGGAGGGAAAGCCATTCCGCTTCGGCGGCGTCCGCGAAGGCGTCGCCGGGTGCCGCCGGGTCCGTCCCGGCCTCCGGCAACGGCAACTCGCGGCCTTCGCGGCGGGCGTTTTGCCGGAAAAGGTCGTTGATGCGGAAGCGCGCGGCTTCGGCGAGCCAGTCGTGGAAGCGTCCGCGGGTGCGGTCGTAGTCGAAAGCGCGGATTTTGCCCGCGACCTCGACCAGGACCGTCTGGACGACGTCTTCGGCGTCCTCGCGGCGCAATCCGCGGCGGAGGGCGAGGGCGTGGAGGAAAGGCGCGTACTGGTCGAAAAACCGTTCCCACGCGGTCGCGTTGGCGGGGTCGCGGATGGCGGCCAGGACGCTGGAACGGGTCTCGCCGGGGTTGTACGGGGAGAGGGGCATGGGGCGAGGATACGGAGGGCGCGCCGCCGCCGCAAGCTTGCGGGCGCGGTGCAACGCATTCCCGCCATCAATCTGCCTGGAATCGGTCCAATTGCGCGCAAATCGCCGGAACTGTCGGCGATTTTGCAGGAAAATCGCCGGGAGAGTCGGCAAATTGCCGCCAAAACGACCAAATTGGGGCCGCAAAAGGCGTCCAAATGGGCGAAATTTGGCAAAAAACACCGAAATGGACCCCGAAAGGACGCTTTTCGGGCGAAAAACAGCTCGGAATCGACCGTTTTTCCGTAATCTCGCATTTCTTGAGGGGTTTGGGAGGCAAAATGACGCCTTCCTTGTCAGAAAGACGGGGATTCCGACGGATAGGAAGGATGGAGGGCGAGTCAAGAACTTGCCCTGCCGGAGAAACACCCGTGACCCCGAATATCCCAGTCCCGATTCCCGGCGGACGCGGCGGAAAAACCGCCGCGGCGGGCCTCTTTTGGCTTGGAGGGAGGCCCCGCGCCGTGCCATATTGCTTGGGCATGGGCCGGAAGAACGACCTTCCGCCCGCCGGAGACCTTCCCAGACCCCTTTTTGCCGCTTTTCCAACCGAAATTTCGCTTTCGCAAGCGACGTCGAGCCCGATTTCACTACATTTTTCGACGAAGGAACAGAATTTCCACGCGAGAGACACGCCACAAGCGCGTGCTTTCCAGATGTTCTGTTTCGGGAGTAGTGACCCAGGGCTCGGCATTCGAGAAGGCCGCGCCTTTTTTGTTGCCTTTTTCCATGACATTCCCCGAAACAACCCACCACCAAGGAAACTCCATGAAACGAAATCCCCGTTCCCTTCCCGTCCGCGTTCCGGCGCTTGCGGCGGCGGCCCTGCTGGCCGTTTTCGCCGCGGGCTGCTCCACGGCCGATCCACGCGCCCTTCCGCAGTCGGCGCACGACACCACGTCGGTTTACCGGATGCCCGCCGAGGACGTTCCCGTCTTCAAGAAGATGATCCGCTCCGCCCGCCGTTCGATTTCCGTGCAGGTGGACACGTCGCCCGCCGCCGCTTCGGGCATCGACGTGGCGAACGCCGGCGTCAACCTCAACGCGGAACTGCAGTCGGCCCTGGACGGGCTGGGATACCTCCGGGTCGTGACGGCCAACGAGGACCTGCTTTCGTTCGTCGCTTCCGGCTACGGCGGCGCCGCCCCCGCCGACATGCCCGACTACATCCTGCTGTGCCGGCTGACCCACGTTTCGGCGCCGAAAGACGCGATGGTGCGGACGGCGGGCGCCGGAAGCACCGCCGGGCTGGGCATCGGAACGATCGTCGCGGCGGGCGAAGGGAAAACGTCCGGCGCGCTGGGGATGGGCGGCGGCACGGTGGCCGCCGGCGCCGCGACCGCGACGATGGTCCCCCACCGCGTCCGCATCAAGGCCTACTTCGAGCTCTACGACCACATCGCGGGGACGACCCGCTTCAGCAAGGTGGTCGCCAAGGAGGAAAACGGCGTTTCCGCCCCGGAAATCCCCGACGCCATCCAGCGGCTGTTCGCGACGGCGGCCGGGGAATACATGGAACAGGTCGCCAGCAAGATCGGCCCCGTCGGCATCGTCATCAAGACCACCGGGAACGGCCGGTTCGCCTACGTTTCGCTGGGTGAGGAAGCGGGACTCCGGAGCGACGGACGCGTCCAGTTCCTCAAGCGGGAAAGCGGCGAATACGACGATTTCGCGGTCACGGACTACGCCGAGGAGGGCGGCGGCGCCAAAGACGCCGCCAAACTGGCCCGGACGGAACGCCTGCCCCTCGAATCCGTCGCCGACGGCCACGTCGTTTCCGCCATCGCGCCCGAACCGACCCGCGCGTGGATCGAGGTGGAACACTACGACCCGAACGCCCCGCGCGTCAGCCGCGGCATGGCCGTCCGCCTCGTGCCCCGCAACCGCAAGGGCAACTTCCTCTCCCGTTTCGGATTGTAACGAACCAACAACCCCCAACCCAAAGGACTCCCAAGATGAAATCCGCCCTCCGAACCGCCGCCGCCCTCGTTCTCGCGGCCGCAACCGCCCTCCCCGCCTTCGCGCAAGGGGATGCCTCCGTCCCGCAGGGGACGAAGAAAATGATGCTCAAGATCGCGACGGTCGAAACCGCCGGAACCCGCCACCAAAAGACGTGGGATCCGCCCGCGAAACCCCTGCAATTGCAGGAAAAACCCTACAGCGAAGCTCAAATCATGCAAGCCAAACCCGAAGAAGCGGACCGGATGCGCGCGAAGAACGAAATCGTCGGGGATGCCCAGCGCCTCGCCAACGCCAAGATCGCCATCCAGAACTGGGCCGCGGCAGACAAGCACATGAAGGGCATCCAGGCACAGCTGGAAGGCAACGCCTACGGCCGGCAGATCATCCTCGCGCTCGACAAGTTCGCCGGCGAGGCGGGGCAGCACTTCGACCCGGACTGCATCGAGTTCTTCCACCGCGCCGACATGGACGAGGGGCAGAAGGAACAGTTCATGCAGGACATGACCGATCCCGGCGTGCTGGCGGCTCCGTACTTCATCAAGCTCGTCTTCGACGACCCGCGGGAAGAAACCGGCATCGTGCAGATGAACGGCCAGCAGATCAAGATGGCGAAATACATGCAGACGGTGACGTACGAAGTGCAGGACCTCCAGGGCAAGATCGCTGCCGCCGGCAACGTCCGGCAGGAGAAGCAGGTGCGCACGTCCAACGCCATCGAACGCGGCGGCACGTCCGGCAACGAGCAGGTCGCCGTCCTCGAAGAGGCGCTTGCCGAAGTCGCCAAACGCATCAACGACCGCTTTGTCGCCAAGGTGAGTTTCACCTTGGTCGGGCCGCGCAACGACGACGCTTTCGACGAGTACGCCGGAACCATCCTGGTGGACGGCGAAGGCCGCACCTCCGGCGACGAGTTCTCCCTCCTCAAGGGACCGCACGTCGTCGAGGTCGAAATGCAGGGATACAAGCGCACCGGAAGCCCCCGGCTCACCGTCAGCGCGTCGCAGAACTACAAGATCCCGATGGTTTCTTCCATGTGCGAGGTCACCGTGCAGGTCAAGGGACCCGCGGGCGATGCGGAATTCGATCCCGATTACGCGACGATTTCGCTCTCCGGCGACGAAGGGGAATACCCGCTTTCCAACGGGTATCCGATGGAAGTGCCGCAGGGCCGCTACACCCTGACCGTGGAGGCCGACGGTTGCCAGCCCGTCACGAAACCCGTGGTGCTGGCCGCGCCGAAAATGAACCTCCCGCCCGTCGTCCTGAAGAAGGCGGCCGGCTTCTGACAGGGGCACCGCGCGGGGCGGCGGGATTCCGCCGCCCCGCCCTTCCGGAAACCATGAAAACCGTTTCCTTTCTCGTTGCGGCCGTGCTGTTCGCGGAGGCGGCGTCCGCCGCCGGCATCGCGCTTCTTTCCGTCGCGACCGGCGAATGCACGCTGGAACTCGCGCGGAGCGGAAAGATGCGGCCCGTTCCCGTGGTACAACCGCTCCCGTACGGGGAGGAGTTCCTCCTTTCCCTCGAAGGCCCCGCCCAAAAACACGCATTGAAAGAAAACGAACGCGTTGCCGCCGGAAACGGGCGGCGGGCGGCCCTTGCCGTCCAGCAGGACCGCGACACGCGGGAGCGGCGGGAGACGGAGGCCCGCCACGTCCTCGGGCAAAGCGACCTCGGGAAGGCCGTCCTCGAGTCCCCGGCGATTTTCGCCGATGCCCTCGCCACCAATCGCGCGTTTTCCGTTTTGCGCGCGGATGCCGACGGCTTCGTCGCCGCCGCGGACGATGCGCGCCTCGTTCGGCTTTTGTTCGGCGTTCCGCGGTTCAACCCCTTGCCCGCCCCGCTTCCGAATACTTCGAACGAACCGATCCGCGTCACGTTGCCCGTCACCGTCAAGGTCGAGTCGCCGGAAGGCGAAACCATCCTCCTTGAAACCTTCGAACAAACGCTGACGGCCCCGGATTCCGACGCTTTGCTCGGGCCCGCCCGTGCCGCTTTCTTCAAGCGCCTCGTTTGCGCGGGCGTGGAAAGCGCCATCCAGCGCATTCCGCAATGAGGAACGGGGCGACTGGAAAATCAAACGGGATACGGGGAACGATTTGTTCGTGATTCCAAAAAAACCGACAAGAAATGAAAATTTGGCGCCTCAAGACGCGACATGAAAGAAAGCCGCGCCTTTTTTGTTGATTTCAAGCACCAACCACAACCTATCCCAAGGAGAATCCGCCCATGACCGCCGTCTACCGAATCGCCGAGAAGAAATGCGCCACCTGCCGTTGGTGGACTGGGGAGCGCGGCCTCGACTTCCGCGCCAACAAGCCCTTCTACGTCAAAACCGCCAGCGCCCCCGCCCCCTGCCTCGCCAAACGCGCCACCACCACCCCCGCCAACACCTGCCTGCGCTGGAGCGCGTGGGAGAAGTTGCCTTAACCCGGAGGAGAAAAGGATGAAAATTTCGGACAGCCCCCGTTGCGAGTACCAGGTTTTCGGTCGGGTTTTGACCCTTCCGCCCGGAGTCTTCGACGTGTTTTCGAAACAACTGCTGTTGGAATCCACGTGCGACAAGGTGGGGCAAAGCCTGGACAAATTGTTCGGCGAGATTCTGAAAGATCCCCGCGGTTTTTCGTGGGCGATCGCATGCACCCCCGACAAGTCGGACCAGTCGGAGTACTTTTCCTTGTCCGGCATGCTGGGCTGCAACGATGCCATACCCGAAGCCATGTCCGACCGCCTTGGGAAACGTGGCTTCATGGATGCCTTTCACGACGACAGGCCCCATCCCGGAACGGACGTGCTGGAATTGATTCGCGAGAAAATCGCCGACAATCCCACGGCCGTTTCGCTGGTGGAGCGGATGCGGGCGCATTTCCGGTCCGTTTGGGAGACGGTCGATGCCATGTTGCCCGCTTATTGGAATGCATTGGCCGCCATCAAGCAGCGCCGCATGGAAGACGCGGAGGACGCGGCGGAAAAAGCCGAGCGCAAACGGCGGGAGGCGGTGTGCCAGAAAATCGAGGAGTCCCGCGGCCATTATTCCCTCGGCAGGCAGATCCAGATGCACGCGGGTCTCGCCGCGGGAGGTTTTTGGGGGGCCGCGGCGGCGAAAACGATCCCCCAGGTGACGACGGGGCTTGCCTCCATAGCGGCCTCCCGCGCCGCGAGCCGGGCGGAGAAGGACGTGACCGCGTGGAACATTTCCACCGCCGAGCTGTCGTTCTTCGACGGGATGAATTTCGACGCCTGGGCGCAGCACATCAGGGAGGTGGTGCTCGACGGATACGCCGAATTGAAGCGGGTCGCGATGGACATCTTGGTCCACAGGGAGGTGGCGGGGTGGGGGTCCATCGCCGGGATGGAGGAGAAGGCGTCCCTGTTGAAGGACCGGATTGGCGGAGACTACGACCGGGACCTGTGCTGCGAGTACATGCGGGCGCGGCCCCACGACGTGGAGACGGCGGTGGCCATCGTTTCCAAGTACGGCGCCGAAGCGGGCGGTCTCCGGGAACTCCAGCGGGATTCCGGGACGGACTGGGCCAAGTTGTGCAACGAAAAGGTTTCGGAGCTGTGCGTGGATGCCAAGCCCGACGACGAAAACGACGTCCAAACGAGATTCGACATTTTGACCGGAACGTATTTGCCGGGATTCTACGAGGGGAAAAGCGAATTCGCCGAGGCCAAGGCCGCCCGCCTCCGCGAAATGCTGGAAAAGCTGGACATCCAGGCGAGGACCGTGGGCGACATGGTTTGCACGACACGGGAGGCCGCCGCCGAATCCCGGGCGGAGCAAGGGATGGTGGATGCCTTGGTGTCGGCAGGGAAAAAACACCCTCTGGCCGAATTGGACAAATTGGTAGCGTCGCTCGAGGCCACCTCGTGCCATTCCGAGTATTTCCAATGGGTGGTGGAGACCCTGCGGAAGGGACGCGCCTACATGCTGACGGTGGACGGCGTCGAATACGGGACGTGGGAGGAGGCGCAACGGGCGTTCGACGCCAAAGTGGCTGAAATCCAAGGCAAAAAAATCGTTTCTACCCTTCTGCGCATCGGGACGTTCGGGAAGGACAGGCAGGTGTTGTCCGCAAAGTACTGGCCGGGCAGTTTGGATCCCGACGGATGGTTCTCGAAAATGCGCCATCACAATTATGTCGCGGGGGTCAAACAGACCCCGAAAAAATTCGCCGATTTCGCGACCAGGCCGACAAGGCAGGCTTTGTCGAAAGCGGATTCCTTCATGAGGGAAGCCCTTCCCTCCTATGACGGAATGAGGCGGAAAATCGACGCGAAAGCGCAGGACATCGCCGACATCGCCAAGCAAAACGACAAAAAACGGCAGGAGAAACTCGCCAAGGCGGTAGCGGTCGGCGGATTCCGGGGCTTCAAGGCCAAATTGAACGCGCGAATGGCATCCCCGTTCACCGCAGGGGTTTCGAGGCTGGATGCGCTCATGCAAGCCTGCGTTCCTTCCTACGAAGAGACGAAGAACAAAATCATGGGGACCGCGCACGAACTTTCCGAAGCCTTCAAAGAAGGCGCCAATGAGGCGACGGAGGACGACGCGGAGACGGATGCGTGAGCCGTGCAAGTTCCCCGCCCATCCCGTTCAAACGCGAAGACGAAGGGCAATCCGTGGTGTCGACGCCGGAAACACCGGGGACGGAACGATCCGGCAATTGACAGTTGGAAGCAACCATGAAGAAAACAGAACAGTATCCAACGTTTGACTCTCTCGATGAGATCCAACAAGTCCTCAACGAGGCGAGCAGGGCACTCCACACGCCGACTTCGACCATCAAGGGCAGCCCCATCAACAAGGCGTTGGCGGGTGCCATAGGCGGGGGAGCCGGTGCCGGAATCGGAGCCGGAGCCATCGGTCTGGCGGGAGGAGGTGCCGGTCTGGCGGGAGGTGCCGCTGCCGGGGGGCCGGCGTGCTGCTTCGCGGCGGAAGCCGTCGGCCTGGGCGCCGGGGCCATCGCGGCAATCGTCGTCATTCCCGCCATGCTGATTGGCGGAGGAGTCATTGCTTGGGTGAAATGGCGCAACAAGAAGAGGCTGATTCAAGCGAAGGTGCGATTGTTGCAGGAGGCCATCCGCAAACGGGATGCCATCATTGCGGAACTTTCCAACGAAGTGCAGAAAGCGAAGGATCATATCGAACACCTTCGCGCCATCAACGCCTTGTTGCGGGAGAAAATCGGCGGCTTGACCGAAGATTTGCAGGCCGTCGCGTCATGAGAAAGAACGATCCGCGCCGGTACGACTCCGTGGAGGTGACGGGCAACGACCAGATTTGTCTCAAGGCTCTGAAGCATCTCGAACGACGGGCGGCAGGCGCAAAAGGGGAAATGGCCGCAGCCAACGCCAAGGCAGAGGAGGCAATTGCCGATTCCCTGACCCTGTTGGAACGGATGGGATGCCCCCTGCCGGAACTTCCGGCGGCTCCGGCACCGGAAAGCACGGAAAAGCGCGAGGGCCGCATGCGTTCGTGGGAAGAAATCGCGGCGGAAGCGGAAGTGGCGGTCGGCGAAGAAGTTTCCGTGGCGGATTTGCTGGACGAAGAAGAGGTCGCCGCATCCAATCGGGTCATTGAGGCCATCCGCAAGAAATACGATCTCGGACACCGCTTGGACGGGTGGGATTGGGGAATTGCAGGCATTGCGGGCGTGGCAAGCGCGTTGATCGACATTTTCCTGGTCCAGATTCCAAGCGGAAAGGGGGCTTTGGGCGCGGCCAAGCATCCGGGCGGATGGCTGTCGGACAAATCGAAAGAAATGCTGGAAGCGCTTTCGAAGAAACGCGGATGGGACAAACTCGCCGACAAGGCGCATGTCCCCTACGATTCGGCGCATTCGGCGGACTTGGCCCAAAGGGTTGCGGGATTGGGGCCGCGGACCCACCGCTTCCAGTCGTTGGGCCACGACCCGGTGCTGGGGTTCGTTTTCGGCGTCAAGGACATCTTGCAGGGAAAATTCACGGCTATCGATCGATTCGGAAAACTCGTCGTGCAGGAAATCCCGGATGCGGACACCGGCATGGGCGTGTTCGGTGCGATCGCGTTGCAAATCCGACACCTGTTGAGCGATGTCGGTACGCCGGGGGGATTGCCCGCTCCTTTCATGCCGCTGTTGCAATTCTTGCAAGTGGGCAACATCAACGGGCATACCATCGGAGAGTTGTCGCGGACCATGTATGCGAACGGCTACGACTTCGGGCATTTTCTCGCGATGAGCGTTCCGGTGATGGTCATCGAAGTGCTGGTGCGGGTGGCGTATTTCGTGAAACGGATGTGCGAGGGCCACTCGTTCGCGGAATCGCTTCCTTTCGATTTCCCTTCCCGAAAACGCCAGCCGAAATTGCAAACCATGCTCTTTACGGCACACACCATCGCCACGGCCGCGAATGCGGGGAAGCTTCTGATCACGAAGAATCCGATGGGCTTGAATCTCGCGCAATGGCAATGGTATGGCAAAGTCGCTTACAGCCAGTTGCACTGGGTGTTGTTCACCAAGGAAGCGGAACGTCTTGCGCTTGTGCAGGAGTCGATTGACGCGGATTGGCAGACAATCAACGACGAATTGAGCAAGGGATGGACGTTTGTGGAATGAAGTTGCGAGCTGGAAATGTGACGCGGGGAAAAACCCGAACAACGATGACGAAAATGCTGTCCGCCGGGCTGATGGTTTTTGCGTGTGCGGCGGTGGCGGCGGGGACGGAGGGTGGCACGCGCTGGTACGCATGCAAGTATTGCGGGCACAAGGCGGTGGATGCGCGGAGTTTGACCGGCAGCGCCTGCCTGCGGCATCCCGCCGGGCCGGGGAAGGGGCGGAACGGGCCCGCGCTGCAGCGGCGGATGGAGGTGAAGCCCCCAAAGAACCGGTAGTGGAATTTGTTTTTGTCTTTCCTGAAAATGTGTATCGAAGACGTGATTGATCTTCCTTGAAAACGTGTATTCTTGCTGTTGACGCGCGGGAGGCCCGCCACTAGGATGCGCGGCATGGAACGGAAGATATACAAGCGTTTGCTGCAATGGAAGCGGACGGAGGCCGGACGGTGCGCCCTTTTGCTGGAAGGCGCGCGGCGGGTCGGGAAAAGCTACATCGTCGAGGCGTTCGCGAAGAAGGAATACAAAAGACACCTCGTCATCGATTTCGCGAAGGCGGGACGGGGGATCAAGGCGTTGTTCGAGGAGAAGCTCGGGGATCTCGACGAGTTCTTCCTGTTGCTGGAGGCGAGGACCGGGGTGGCGCTGGAGCGGGGGGAGTCGCTGGTGGTGTTCGACGAGGTGCAACGTTTCCCGCGGGCGCGGGAGGCCATCAAGTATCTCGTGCAGGACGGGCGGTTCCATTACATCGAGACCGGGTCTCTGGTATCCATCAAGAAAAACGTCGAAAACATCGTCGTGCCAAGCGAGGAGTTGCGCTTGCAACTGCATCCGATGGATTTCGAGGAGTTCCTGCGGGCCGTCGGGCGGGAGGGGACGATGGCGCTGGTCCGGAAGCGGTTCGGGGAGGGGATGCCGATGGGGCAAACCGACCACCGCATGGCAATGGAACTCTTCCGGCAGTATCTGGTGGTCGGGGGAATGCCCCAAGCCGTCGCGGCGTTCGCGGAGGAAAAACGCCTCGAAGAGGCCGAGTTCGCGAAAAAACTGATTTTGGATCTCTATTCGGAGGACATCGGGAAGTTCGCGGGGCGCCTCAAGGAGAAGGTGCGCGCCATCTGGCGGGCCATTCCCGGGGAACTGGGCCTGCACGACAAGCGGTTTTCGCCGGGGGCGGCGGGGCGGAATGTCCGGATGAGGGAACTGGAGGCGCCCTTCGAGTGGTTGCGCGAGGCGATGATCGTCAACCTGGCCACGAACACGACCGACCCGAACGTGGGGTTCAAGTGGACGGAAGACCGGTCCGACGTGAAGTGCTACATGGCCGATACCGGATTGCTGGCTTCGATGGCCTTTTCCGATGGCGGGCGCAGCGGGCCGGAAGTCCTGTGGAGAATCCTGACCGGGAAGATCGAATTGAACAAGGGGATGCTCATGGAAAACGCCGTGGCGCAAATGCTGCGGGCGGCGGGCCGGGAATTGCATTTCCACAAGACGCCCGTCCGGGGGCCTCCGGACGAACGGATGGAAATCGATTTCCTCCTGGCCAAAAGCGGCATCTCCCGGCGGCACAACGTCATTCCGGTCGAAGTCAAGAGCGCGAAGGACTACACGACCGTATCCCTCGACCGGTTCCGGAAAAAATATCCGGGATATGCCGCGACCCCCGTTGTCCTCCATCCGGGCGACATGAAACGGGCGGACGGCATCGTGTACCTTCCTCTCTACATGGCCCCGCTTCTGGCGGAGTCCGACGGAAAGGCAAAACAATGAAACGGACGATGGCAATCGGGCTGGCGGCTTTGATGTTTGCGGCGGCGGTTGCGGCAACGGAGGCAAACGGAATGCGGGTTCAGTGCAAGCATTGCGGGCACAAGGCGGGGGATGTGCGGAGTTTGACCGGCAGCGCCTGCCTGCGGCATCCCGACGGGCCGGGGAAGGGGAGGCATGCTCTCTACGAAGGCAGTTGGAAGGATTCCTACACCTGCAAGTGGTGCGGGAAACGCGCGGTGGACATCGGCTCGCTCACCTCGTCCAAGTGCCAGCGCCATCCCGACGGCCCCGCCGCGGGACGGCACGAGCCCGCGCTGTAGCGGCGGGATGCCGGGACCGGGGCGGCCGGATGAATCGCGGCTTGCTCCGGAAGTCCGCTTTCGAGTTGAATCACGGGCGGGCGGAGGTATATTCACAGACGTGGACGAGAGAAAAAAACTGGATTTCGCGGTGTTTTTGGTGCACGCGCTCGCCGAAGCCTGGAAGGTCCTGCCCCGGGAGGCGTACCGGATCCTGGCCGCCTGCGGCGCATTGGACGGTTATGTATGGCCCTGCTACGATGTCCTGCACACGATGGGGCGGCAGGCGTTGATCGACGATTTGACCGGGTACGCGCGCGAAAAGGGGTTCGCGGTATGAGAGTGTTCCATGGCTCGACCCTGGTGGTCGAAAGGCCGCTCGCCGGATTCGCCAAGCGCCATCTGGATTTCGGTCCCGGCTTCTACGTGACGAGCTACCGGGAACAGGCCGTGCGGTGGGCCCGCCGCAAGGCCATGCGCACCGGGGGACAGGCCGTGGTGACGGAATACGAGCTGGCCGGGGATTTGTCGCGCTGGCGGGGACTGGAATTCCCGGTCGGGCGGGAATGGCTGAAGTTCGTGTGCGCCTGCCGGAATGGCGAAGATGCCTGGCGGGGATGGGACTGGGTGCGGGGACGCGTGGCCGACGACGACGTGTTCAAGACCGTGGATGCCTGTCTGCGGGGAATCCTGGACGAGGAACGGGCCCTTGCCGCCTTGCGCTACGCACCCGCGAACGACCAATTTGCCTTTCTGTCGCAGGAAGCCATGGATGCCTGCCTGTCTTTCGCGGGCGCCGGAACCATCGGAGAGCCGCCATGAACGAACCGGGCCAGGAAGCCGCTTGCCTTGCCTTCTACCGCGAGAATCTGGAAGGAGACATCATCTCCGCCTTGGCCAAGGCGGCGGGGATTCCCTTGCGGAATGCCATGGATTTGTATTACGGGAGCGCCTTGTCGGGACAGGTCGAGACGGGAAAGCACGGAATCGACAACCTGTCTGCGCAGTATCTGGCCGCCGATCTTCTGGAAAACGAATCCGGGGCACGGCAACCCGTGGAAGGGAAAAGAAGTACGGACTAGATTGGCAGTCCCAATGCATCCGCGCATCGCTCTCCCGTCTGCCGGAACAAATCGCAAGCGGGAATTTGGATTTGTTCCGTTTGTGCGGATTCGCAAACGGAGTGGATGCGTCGGGGCGCGGGAGACAGACAACGGGCATTGACGCGGGCCGCAATCGGGCCCGCGCCATCCCGACGGCCCCGCCGCGGGACGGCACGAGCCCGCGCTGTAGCATCCTCCGCGGGGCCCAACGGGAAAACGCGGCACTTTTCGGTTGCGGCGGGAGGGGGAGGCGGACAGAATCCGGCGCATGTCCACCCGCCAGTCCTCCTATCCCATCGCCTGTCCCAGGTGCGGCCGCGAATTCGACGCGACCCTCTACGACGTCGTCGACGCCTCCGACACCCCCGAAGCGCGCGAAGAACTCCTCTCCCGCCGCCTCAACCGCGTCGCCTGCCCCTCCGGCGAGTGCGGCGCGGCCTTCGCCGTGGACAAGCCCCTCGTCTACCGCGACCCCGCGCGCGGCATCTTCCTCCACTACGAGCCGGTCACCGAACGCCGCGGCTTCGACGCCATCGTGAAGGATTTTTCCGCCGCAACGGCCAGGCTCGCCGAACTCATCCCCGGCGACGTCGTCGCGCCGACCCTCCACCTCGTCACCAACGCGAGCGAAATGATGGAGCGGATTTTCGTCCTCGAAAGCGGCCTCGACCCGCGCATCGTCGAGCAGATCAAGTACATGATGTACAAGGCGAACCCCGAGGACCTCCCCGCGCGCGAAAAGCTCCTGCTCTTCGACCCCGCCGGCGCCGCGGAAGCCCCCGCGGGGGACGCGGTGGAGGAAGCGCCCGTGGCGGACCTCCGCTTCATCGTCCAGGACGTCAAGACCGGCAAGCTCGAGCGCGTGCTCGGTTTCGCGCGGGAAAACTACGACGCGTTGGCTTCGGTCTACGCCGGCGACATGGCCGAAGTGCTCGAAGAGTGGTTCCCCGGCCCGTGCATCAACGGGCGGCTCCGCTTCCTCCAGGACGAGGCCAACGGCGAGCTGGACGGGGACGACGGGTTCGACGACGAGGGCATGCGGCTCGAATGAAACCGGCAAAAACCAGAAAACCGGCCGGGAAGGCCTCCCGAACCGCCTTGCGGCGGCGCGCGGACGAAGTGTGGAAGATCCTGGAAAAGGTCTATCCCGAAGCGAAGTGCGCGCTCGCGTTCGGAACGCCCTTCCAGCTCGCCGTGGCGACCATGCTTTCCGCCCAGTGCACCGACAAGCGCGTCAACCTCGTGACGCCGGAGCTGTTCCGCCGCTACCCCGACGCGGAGGCCTTCGCCGCCGCTTCGCAGGAGGAAATCGAGCAAGCCATCCATTCCGTCGGCTTTTTCCGCAACAAGGCGCGCAACATCCGCGCGCTCGCGGCCGTCTTGCTCGAAAACTACGGCGGGGAACTCCCGCGCGACCTGGAGACCCTCGTTTCCCTCCCCGGCATCGGCCGGAAAACCGCGAACCTTCTCGTGTCAACCCTTTTCGACACGCCGGGACTCGTGGTGGACACCCATTTCATCCGCCTGGCCAACCGCCTGGGCTTCGTCGAAGCCACCCGCGACCCGGTCTTCATCGAGCGCGCCATGGCGGAGCTCCTGCCGCGCGACCGCTGGACCTTGTGGGGGCACCTCATGATTTCCCACGGCCGCGCGGTCTGTTCGGCGCGCTCCCCCGCCTGCGACCGCTGTCCCGTCGCGCACCTCTGCCCTTCTGCCCATGAAAATCCTCGCCCTTGACGGCTCGACCGCCACCGTTTCCCTCGCCCTCGCCGCGGACGGGGCCGTCGTCGCGGAAAGCGCGTTCGACGCCTCCGCGCGCCGCGCGCTGGATCTGTTCGCCGCGGCGGAGGCGCTGCTCGCCCAAGCGGGCTGGTCGCTCGCGGACGTCACGCATTTCGTCGCGGGCCGCGGCCCGGGGTCGTACACGGGGCTCCGCGTGACCCTGACCGCGGCGCGGGCGTGGGCCTTGCCGCGCGGCCTTCCGGTCGCGGCGCTTTCCTCGCCCGCGGCGGTCGCGGCGGCGTGGTACGAGGGCCACCCGGCGCGGACGGAAGACCTCGTGGTTTCGGGCGACGCGCGCCGCGGGACGGAATGGGCCGTGCGGTTCGCGCGCGACGGAAAAACGCTCGTCCGGCAAACGGGGGAGGAGCGGCTCGTGTTCCCCGGGGAAAAGGCGTCGCTCTGGACGGACGCGTTGTGGCTGCCGCGCGACGCGGCGCCGCGGGCGGCGTTCCTCGCGAAGCTGTTTTGCGCGGGCTGCCCGGCGGAAGAGCCCGTCCCGCGCTACATGCACCCCGCCGTCACCCTCCCGCCGCCCTTCCCGGACTGAAAACCCGTTTTGCCAAACCTTGGCAAAATCACGTGGAATTTGCCGGACATTGGCAAAAACACCCGCCGCGCGGTTCGGGGATTTTGCCAATCCTCGGCAAAACAGGCCGTTTTTGCCGGACATTGGCAAATTCAAGAATCGCGCGGCGTTGCCGCGCCTCCGCACTTCTTCCTTCGCCGCCTCGCAAAGGCGGCGCTCAATCCGTGCTTTCGCTCGCGCGGTGGAGGGTTTCGCGCTCCTTCTGCGTGAGCGAGCCCACGCCTTCGCGCGTGATTTTTTCCAAAATCCGGTCGATTTCCGCCTTTTCGGCACCGCCGGACTTTTCCGCCTTCCCGCCTTTCGGCGCGAAGAAGGCTTTCGTCCTGCCCCACGCATCCCGCCACAGGCTTTCCGCGCGGCGCGGAAACGGCGGCGGCCACGCGCCGAGCCGCCCCTTGCGGAGGAGCCAGACGTACAGGAAGCCCGCCGCCCCGCCGAAGAGGTGCGCCGCGTAGGCGATGTTCTGCGCCGCCCCGCCCGTCACCGCCAAAAACTGCACCAGCCCCAGCACCGCGGCCCACTGCCACGCGAGCATCGTCACCGGGAAAAGGAACACCAGCACCGTCATCCGGCGGCGCGGGAACAAGGTCGCGTAGGCCGCGAGCACCCCGAAAATCGCGCCCGAGGCTCCGATGCAAAGCGAATGCGGGGACCAGGAGAAAAACATCCAGCCGAGGCCGCCGACGACGGCCGAAAGGACGTAGAGCGCGACGAAATGCTTTTCCCCGAGCGCGCGCTCCACTTCCGGGCCGAGGAAGAAGAGCGTGAGCATGTTGAGGAGGAGGTGGAGGAAGCCGCCGTGGAGCGCGGCGTACGTGACGACCTGCCACGCCGCCCCGTGGAGGAAGGCGGCGCGCGAAAGCCCGAAGAGCAGGAAAAGCGGTTCCTTCCAGCCGAAAAGGCCGAGAAACAGCGTCGCGAGGTACGCCAGCACGCTCCAGCGGATGAAGAACGCCGTCCCGCGCGGCAACGTGGCCCACGGCGTGCGCCAGTCGCCCCGCCAGCCGCTTCCCGCTCTCTCGAAATCGAAGGGCATCGTCCGCTAGTTCGGGTCGGGGATGAAGAGCTTCTGCCCCGCGCGCAAGGCGTTGGGGTTCCTGATTTCGTTCGCGCGGACGATGCTGTCCACCTTCACGTGGTACGCCGCGGCGATGGCCGACAGCGACTCGCCCGGCTGGACGACGTGCTCCCAGCCGCTGCCGTACGTGCGCTGGGCGGCGGCCGCGTTCTTCGCGGCGGCGGCCTGCTGCTGCTTGGCGATGTCGGTCACCTTCCTGACGATGTCGTCGTAGATTTTCCTCTCCCCCTTCACGCGTTCGGAAGACTCGTCCGCGAGCGCGCCGCGGAGGCTTTCGATCTGGCGGGCGAGGTCGGCGAGTTGCGCCTGCGTGGCGTAGTCGCCCTGGTTGGCGGAGGCGGCGTACAGGTCGCTTTGGAGGCGCCCCACGTTCGCGGACGAGGCCGCCTGCTCCTGGCGGAGGGCGCGCAGTTCGCCCCTCAGGTACTCCACTTCGGCCTTGGTCGCGGTTTCCTCGGCGGGTTCCATCATCATGCAACCGCCCGCGAGGAGGAGCGGCAGCGTTCCGGCAATGGCAAGAAATCGTTTCATGGGCGGGGAAGATAGCGAAAAGGCTTTTCGCTTGGCAAGCGGCGCGCTACCTTCGGCCCCATGCCTTTGAACCACGAACCCCTCGCCATCCCCGACGTCATCCTCGTCCATCCGCGCATCGCGGGCGACCGCCGCGGCTTTTTCATGCAGAGCTACAAGCTCGACGAATACGCGGCAGCCGGCATTTCCTGCACGTTCGTCCAGGACAACCTCTCCCACTCCCGGATGGGAACCCTCCGCGGCATGCACTGGCAGCGCGTGCAGACGCAGGACAAGCTCGTGCAGGTCGTCAAGGGCGCCGTTTTCGACGTGGCGGTGGACGTGCGGCGCGGCTCGCCGACCTTCGGGCAGTGGGTCTCGGCGGAGCTGAGCGAGGAGAACCGCGCGCAGCTTTTCGTCCCCAAGGGCTTCGCCCACGGCTTCCGCGTGCTGAGCGAAGAGGCGGACTTCTACTACAAATGTTCCGATTTCTACGCGCCGGGCGGGGAAGGCGGCTTCCGCTGGGACGACCCGGACGTCGCCATCGACTGGGGAAAGGATTTCGACCGCTCGGCGATGCTCTTCTCGGACAAGGACATGGCGCTGCCCTTCCTGAAGGACATCCCGGAAGCCCTCCTGCCGCCGTTTTCCGCCCCGGGCGAAAAGCTTTGATTGACGCGGGGGGCGGGGGAAGGGTATCGTTGCCGAAAATTCCATCTTGGAGAAGTTCATGAAGCATCTTCGCATCCTCAATCTGTTCGCCGCGACCGCCGTCGCCCTTTCTCTCGTTTCCTGCGGCTGGGAAAGCTCCGGCCGCGATGACAGCTGGTCCGATACCGCCATCAACGTTTCCGGCACGTACCACGGAACGACCGGGTACGGCGGGGCGGTCGTCAGCGGCCTCTCCGGCAGGACCGTCACGTATCTTTCCGTCCAGCAGAACGGGACGAAGGTCTTCATTTCCGACAACCTCGGCGGGCAGTACTCCGGCAAGATTTCCTCCGGCAGCAAGACCGCGAGCGGCTCGGGCAGCTCTTCCGTCATCCAGTACGCGTACAACTACGAGGTCAAGGGCACCGATTACCAGGGCCAGGCCACGACCCTCGTCGGCACCTTCGAAGCCGTCGCCGAAGGGCAGCTCCTCCACGACCGCGTGATTTCCGGCAGCTGGCTCGGCTCCTCCAAGAACGGCGGCATCTACGGCCTGGCCGCGAGCGTGACCGATTCGCAACTGGTCAACAGCGGCGTCTCCGAAGAGGAAGAAGAGGACGAAGAGGAATAGCGGTTTCCCGGGACCGCGGCGGGCCGCGGCGCGGCGACGCGCCCCCGCCCCGCCGGGTTCCACGACCCATGCCCTCCCGCAAAAAGGACCCGACATGAAAAAAACATCCCTGCTTCTTTCCGCCGCGTCGTTCGCCGCGGCTTTCCTCCTCGGCGCGTGCGGTTGGGACGGTTCCGGCAAGGACGACAGCTGGAGCGACGTCGCCATCAACGTTTCCGGCTCGTACCACGGCACCGAAGGGTACGGCGGGGCGGCCGTCAAGGGCCTTTCCGGCCGGACCGTCACGTACCTTTCCGTCCAGCAGAAGGGAACCGCCATCACCATCACCGACAACCTCGGCGGCCGATACACCGGCAAGATTTCCTCCACGCACAAGACCGCCAAAGGCTCCGGCAGTTCCTCCGTCGTGCAATACGCGCTCAACTACGAAGCGAGCGGCACCGATTACCAGGGCCAGGCCACGCGGCTGGTCGGCACCTTCGAGGCCGTCGCCGAAGGACAGCTCCTCCACGACCGCGTCATGTCCGGCAGCTGGATCGGCTCCGCGAAGACCGGCACCATCTACGGGCTGGCCGCGAGCGTGACCGATTCGCAACTCGTCAACAGCGGCGTCACCGGCAGCGGAAGCGGCGGCAGCAGCACGAACGGCAACACGAACACGCCGGTCAACCCCACGAACGGAACTTCGACGCTCCGCTGGGTGCTCACGGGGAACCGCGAAGCGCAGGCGATGACCCTGACGATCACCAAGAACACCGAGTACACGTTCCGCATCACCGGCGGCAAGGCCCCGTACACGTGGAAACGCACGGGCGTCGGGAGTCTGGAAAACGGCTCTTCGAAGTCCCTGCAGCGGAAGTTCCGTTCGGGCAGCAAGACCGGTTCGGCGACCTTGACCGTGACCGACTCCAACTCGACGAAGATCACCGCTGCCATCACCGTCATCGACTACTGACGGAACGCCAGGCGCTTTCCGACCGCCGACCGGGTTCCCCGGCCGGCGGTTCCGTTTGGCCGCGCGGCGGAAACCAGGCAACGGTCGCCCGCCCGCCCGCCTCCCGCCGTCCGCGCCAACGGATGCGGCGGGACATTTGACGGGACGCGCCGATTCTTCTACAAATTCCCGCCAACCGAAGAGGAACCCCCATGAATCTGCTCTGTTTGGACCTGGAAGGCGTGCTGGTGCCGGAAATCTGGATCGCGTTTTCGGAAGCGACCGGCATTCCCGGATTCCGCCGCACGACGCGCGACGAACCCGATTACGACAAACTCATGCGCGAGCGCATCGACCGGCTCGCCGCCCACAACCTCAAGCTCGCCGACATCCGCGCGGTCATCGGGAACATCGAACCGCTTCCCGGCGCGAAGGAGTTTCTCGACGAGGCGCGCCGCATCGGCGAAGTCGTCATCCTCTCCGACACCTTCACCCAGTTCGCGGGGCCCCTCATGGAAAAGCTCGGGCGGCCCGCGCTCTTCTGCAACGACCTCGCGGTCGCGGACGACGGCACCGTCACCGGGTACCGCCTGCGCCAGTCCGACGGCAAGCGCAAGGCGGTGGAAGCGTTCAACTCCCTCAACATCCGCACCATGGCGGCGGGCGACTCGTTCAACGACCTGGGGATGATCGGCACGGCCGGCACCGGCGCCTTGTTCCGCACGACGAGCGCCATCGCCGCGGCGCATCCCGAAGTGCCCGCGTACGAGACCTACGCGGACCTCCTCGCCCACTTCCGCCGCTTCGCTTCCGAAGCCTGACCCCGCCCCATGCAGAAGACGACGTGCTCCCGCCTGACCGCGCGCTTCGAAGGCGACGTGCAGGGCGTCGGCTTCCGCTGGCGCGCGGTGCGGCTCGTGCGGGAGCGCTTCCCGCAAGTGACCGGCGAGGTGCGCAACGAGTTCGACGGGTCGGTCTCGCTCGTCGCCGAAGGCGCGGAAGGCGACCTCCGGCGGCTCTACGCGTGCTTCATGGGCGCGCAGTTCGCCGACGGCATCGAGACGGCGCGCCATTGCTACGAGCCGGTTTCCTCCCGCCGCTACGAGGTCTTTTCGGCGCGATGAACGAGCCCCCCGTCATCGTCTATTTCCACGGGTTCGCCTCCTCGGGCGCGAGCGGGACGGCGCAGCTGCTCCGGCGGCGCTTCCGCGAGGCGCGCGTGCTTTCGCCGGACATCCCGCTCGACCCGGCCGAGGCCCTGCCGTTCCTGAAGCGCTTCTGCGCGGAGCACGCGGCGGACCTGATCGTGGGAAGCAGCATGGGCGGGATGTACGCCCAGCAGATGCGCGGCTTCCGGCGCATCTGCGCGAATCCCGCGTTCCACCTCTCGAAGATGTACGACATCCTCAAGCCCGGCCGGTTCCAATGGATGAACCGGCGGGAAAACGGCGAAAAGGAAGGCAAGGTGACCCGGGAAACCGTCGCGCGTTTCCGCGCGATGGAGGAGACGCAGTTCGACGGCATCACCCCCGAAGACCGCGAATTGTGCTGGGGGATTTTCGGCCGCCGGGACGAGCGGGTGCGCGGATACGACGAGTTCGTCTCGCACTACCCGCACGCGGAGTGGTTCGACGGCCCGCACCGGCTGAACGACGCCGTCATCGACGAAGTCGTCGTGCCGCTGGCGCGGCGGCTGCTCGCCGCCGCGGGCGGCGGGTGAAAAGCGGAAAGTTTCGGACGCGCGGCAAAGCCGCGCGGTTTTTCATTTTGCCGATGTTCGGCAAAAACGACCCGAATTTGCCGAACATTGGCAAATCCATCCGCCGCGCGCGGGAAACATTTTGCCAAACCTTGGCAAAATTGGGGGAAATTTGCCGAACATTGGCAAATTCGCTTGACAGCGGAAGCGGCGGCGCGGCGAAGCCGGAGCCGCCGCGGAGCAACGCGCCCCCGGCGCCGATTTTGCTTTTGGAGGCGGGGGGGAGGCGCTAGAATCGCGCAAATTTTTTAGACAACCACCCGCGTTCCGGGCTCCCCGCCCGGACGCTTCCCAACCCAGGAGAAATCCACCACATGGCAACCAAACAAAAGAAATACGTCTACTTCTACGGCTGCAGCTCCAAGGAAACCGAAGGCGACGCGACCATGCGCGCCATCCTCGGCGGCAAGGGCGCCAACCTCGCCGAAATGGCCAAGGCCGACCTGCCCGTCCCGCCCGGCTTCACCATCTCCACCGAAGCTTGCGCGTACTTCTCCGCCCACGGCACCTATCCCGCCGGCATGCTCGACCAGGTCAAGGCCAACCTCAAGAAGCTCGAAACCCGCATGGGCAAGAAGCTCGGCGACGCCACCAACCCCCTGCTCGTCTCCGTCCGCTCCGGCGCC